>NZ_JBWKQE010000011.1:0-11197 GCF_059418605.1 Duganella sp. GW821-FHT07G03 | reverse complement strand
TCTACACTCGAATGGAATCGTCGGCAGCGTCAGGGGTGGAGAAGAGACAGGCCAGCTGCGGCGGCCGGCGCCCCTCCCTGCGTCTGTTATCAGACGAACAAACTGTCGTCACACATCACCCCCCCCCCCGCTAGCATGAACTTGGTTTAACGTCCCACTATCGCCTAGCACAACCGAGCAACAAACAACCAAATACTTTGTATTTTTGTGTAAATAAGTCGTCTTTTTTTGAAATAACCATCAGAAGTGTTGTTTATTTCAATCTTGTTACAGAGTGTCAATTGACGTTGCCGGACTCAAGTGGTCTGATGACCGCCTTGAATAATTTATAGATGGATTATTCATTATGGGATTTTTAATGACAAAGTACTAAGCCGTAACCTCGCTAGGAGTTCAAGCAATGATGATGGAAACTGTAATTTCGCGTTCACTGCGCCTGATGTTTTCGGGCAGCGCTGCACTGATCGGTGCAGGCCTGCTGGCCCAGCCAGTATTTGCACAGGATACCCCTGTCATACAACGCGTGGAAATCACCGGCTCGTCGGTTAAGCGTGTAGACGCTGAAACCTCGCTGCCGGTACAAGTGGTCACCAAGGCGGACATCGCCCGCACCGGCGCCACCAGCACTGAAGAATTGTTGCAGTCGATCTCCGCCTTCTCCTCGGCGGGCGGCACCAGCAACGCCACCGGCGCCGGCAGCTCGACCGGCGGCCTGTCGTCGATCTCGCTGCGCGGCCTGGGCTCGACCCGCACCCTGGTGCTGGTCAACGGCCGCCGCCTGGCGGCGTTTGCCGGCAGCGACGGCGCCTCCGTCAACGTCAACGTCATCCCGCTGGCCGCCATCGAGCGCGTCGAAGTGCTGAAGGATGGCGCCTCCGGCGTGTACGGCAGCGATGCCGTGGCCGGCGTGGTCAACTTCATCCTGTCCAAGCAGACCGACGGCGTGGAAATCACCGGCGGCTACGGTTCCCCATCGCACAGCGGCGGCGGCCAGAACAGCAAAGCCTCGATCACCGGCGGCTTCAACACCGACCAGCTGCACCTGGTGGCTTCGGGCTCCTACGAAAAAGAAAAGGCCCTGTTCGGCCGTGACCGCGACTACGCGTCCACCTCGACCAAGCTGCCTTACTACAACGGCACCGCGACCGGCCTGGGCAACATCCAGGGTTCGTTCACGCCAGGCAAGGGCACCGACGCCGGCTTCAGCTCGGGCGGTTCGGGCTACGGCAATCCGCTGGCCATCGGCGACAAATGCGGCACCATCAAGATGGGCACCCTGCAAGGCGGCGCCAAGGGTTCGCCTTACTGCTACTACGACAGCGGCCCGGACGTCGGCCTGACGCCTGATCGCGAACTGTTCAACTTCACCAGCAACCTGACCTATCAGCTCAACGAGCAGCACCAGCTGTTCGGCGACGTGCTGTACTCGCAGAGCAAAGTCACCCAGACCTACCAGGCTTCGCCGGCGCGCGCCAGCTTCTTCGAGACCGACGGCGAGTTCGCCAAGCAAGGCGTGGATGCGGCACTGCTGCTCTACCCAAGCAACCCGGTCTACCAGTCGATCGCTGCGCCTTACCTGCACAGCCAGGGCTTCGATACGCTGATCGGCAAGCCATTGTCGATCACTTCGCGCGTGTTCGACTTCGGCCCACGCCAGAACGTCGACACCGCCAAGCAGGCACGCGTGGTCGTCGGCGCCAAGGGCACCATCGGCGCGGTCGACTACGAAGTGGCGCTGACCCACAACGAGTCCAAGCTGAACAGCGCTGTCACCACCGGCTACTTCTCGCAAGTGGCCTACGCCAAGATCATTAACGCCAGCAACTGGAATCCATGGGCGGCAGGCGGCGTGCAAACCGGCGCCCTGGCCGACCAGCTGAAAGGCGCGGCCTTCAGCGGCGACTTCCTGGCAGCGAAATCGACCAGCAACTCCTTCGACGCCAAGATCACCGGCGACTTCTGGACCATCGCCGGCATCACCCCGCAATACGCGGTGGGCGCGCAGTCGCGCAAAGAGAACTACACCACCAACCCTAGCGCGGCTTACCAGTCGGGCGACATCTCCGGCCTGGGCGGCTCGGTCGTACCTATCGACCGCGACCGTACCGTGAACTCGGCGTTCGGCGAACTGAGCGTTCCTCTGACGAAGACGCTGGAAGCCAACCTGGCAGTGCGCGACGACCATTACGACGACGTCGGCAACTCAGCCAACTGGAAAGGCAATGTCCGTTGGCAGCCGACCAAGACCTTCCTGCTGCGCGGTTCGTACGGCACCGGCTTCCGCGCACCGTCGCTGGTCGACCTGTGGCAGCCGCAGACGCTGGGCACTTCCGAGCAGTTCAACGACCCGGCGACCAAGCAAACCGGTCTGCAAGTCAATGCACTGTCGGGCGGCAATCCCAACCTGAAGCCAGAGAAGTCGAAGCAGTACTCGTTCGGCGCCGTATGGCAGCCGGTATCGAGCGCCAGCATCGGTGTTGACTTCTTCAACATCAACATCCGCGACATCCTGGCGACGCCGTCGGCGCAAGAAGTCGTATCGCGCTTCCGCGCCGGCGACCCGGCCTACGCCGGCCTGGTGACCCTGAACGGCAACGACATCGTCAGCATCCGCTCGACCTTGGCCAACACCGGCAACGCCAACGTGCAAGGCCTGGACCTGACGGCCAACTGGAAGGACAACTTCAGCTTCGGCAAGCTGGAAGCCAACCTGAACGGTACCTACATGGATACCTTCGACCAGACCAGCCCGGGCGGCGACGTCTCGCACAAAGTCGGCACCATCGTTGACGCTTCCGGCAACCCAGTGATCGGCGCGCAAAACGGCGGCGTGATCCTGCGTTGGAAGCATCAGCTGGCTACGACCTGGAGCAAAGGTCCATGGTCGACCACCCTGGTGCAGAACTATCGCAGCGGCTACCAGGTTGGCCACGACCTGAACGACAACAAGGTGTTCATCTCGTCGGAAGCCATCTACGACGCCAACGTAACCTTCCGCGGCATCAAGAACCTGACCCTGGCGCTGGGCGTGAAGAACCTGTTCGACAAGCAGCCTGACCCGATTGGCACCGCAGTCACCAATCAGTTCCAGTCCGGCTACGACATCAACCAGTACGATCCACGTGGCCGCTTCGTCTACGTGACCGCTGGCTACAAGTTCAAGTAAGCTCCGCAGCCCCATGAAAAACGCCCGCTTGATGCGGGCGTTTTTTTATAGCCAACCAGCCTTCTTGAAACGCCGGTGCAGGTACAGGCACACGCCCACCATCACCGACAGCGCGAACGGATAACCATACCGCCATTCCAGCTCCGGCATGACCTTGAAGTTCATCCCCCACACGCCGGCAAACGCGGTGCAGATCGCAAAGATCGCCGCCCACGCCGCCAGCCGCTTGTTCACTTCGCTCTCCTCGATCGCCACCATCGACAGATTGACCTGGATCGCCGTGGCAATGGTGTCGCGGATGGTATCGAGCGCGGAGCTGATGCGGTGCAAATGGTCATGCACATCGCGGAAGTATTCCTGCGTGTCCTGGCACATGGCCGGCACGCGGCCGCCGTGCAAGCGCCCCACCGCCTCCATCAACGGCGACACCACATGGCGCACGATGGTCACCTTGCGCTTGAGCTCATACAGCCGCTGGATGTTGTCGCGCTGCTTGCCCTGGCTGAAGATCAGCTCCTCGATTTTCTCCAGCTCCGTCTCCAGCATATCGAGCACCGGGAAGTAGCGGTCCACCACCGCGTCCATCAGCGCGTACAGCACGAAGGCCGGGCCCAGGCGCAGCATGTGCGGCTCCTTCTCCGCCCGCGCGCGCACCCCGAGGAAGCCCTGCTGGCTGTGGCCGTCGCGCGCCGACAGCACATAGCTGTCGCCGACGAATATATCGACCTCGCCGACCGCCACGTCGCCGTCGCGGCACTCGATGGTCTTGACCACCACGAACAGCGAATCGCCGTACTCCTCGATCTTGGGCCGCTGGTGGCCGCGCCGCGCATCCTCTACCGCCAGCTCGTGCAGGCCGAACTCCTGCTGCATGATCGCCAGCTCGTCCGGCTGGGCGTCGCGCAGCGCGACCCAGACAAAGGTCTCCGGCTTCTCGATGTAGTCGCTGATCTCCTCGACCGGAATGTCCGCCAGCTTCTGGCCGTCCTGATAGGCCACACAATTAATCAGCATACTGTTTCCATAAAAAAAAAGCCCTTGGCTTCATCAGCCAAGAGCTTACCTCAAACCGGCGCGGCAGCCGGGATCAATCGTCCTTGGCGCCGTCGATGCCGAGTTCGGCGATCTTGCGGGTGATGGTGTTGCGGCCTATGCCCAGGCGCACCGCCGCGTCGTTCTTGCGGCCGTGCGTGTGCTTGAGCGCGGTGCGTATCAGCGCCGACTCGAACTGCCGGCCCAGCACCGCCATCACTTCCTGCTGTCCGCCGCTGAGCATGCTGGCGGCCTGCGCTTCCAGCAAGCCCAGCCACGCGTCCGGCGCGCCGGACGCAGTCGACGCATGCGCGCCGCCGCTGTCGGCCACCGGCATCGCCATCACCGTGCCGTGATGCTGGATAGGCGCATAGCTCTCGACCGGCGCCGGCGCGTGGCCCTGCTCCTGCGTCAGCTCCAGCGGCAGATCCTTCACTTCCACCGTCTGGCCCGGCGCCATCACCGTGATCCAGTTGCACAGGTTTTCCAGCTGGCGCACATTGCCCGGCAAATCCAGGCCGCTGAGGAATTGCAGCGTGGAGTCGCTCATGCGCTTGGCTTCCACGCCCAGCTGCTTGGCGCTCTGCACCAGGAAGTGGCGCACCAAAATAGGGATGTCTTCGCGCCGCTCCCTCAAACTGGGCAGGCGCAGGCGGATCACGTTGAGGCGGTGATACAAGTCTTCGCGGAACAAGCCTTCGCGCACGCGCTGCTCGAGGTTCTGGTGGGTGGCGGTGATCACGCGCACATTGGCCTTGAGCGGCTGGTGGCCGCCGACGCGGTAGAAGTGGCCGTCCGACAGCACGCGCAGCAAACGGGTCTGCAAATCGAAGGGCATGTCGCCGATCTCGTCGAGGAACAGCGTGCCGTTCTCGGCCTGCTCGAAGCGGCCGCGGCGCGTGGTCTGCGCGCCGGTGAAGGCGCCGCGCTCGTGGCCGAACAGTTCGGACTCCAGCAAGTCCTTCGGGATCGCCGCCGTGTTGAGCGCGATGAAGGGCTGCGCCGCGCGCGGGCTGTGCTTGTGCAGCGCGCGCGCCACCAGCTCCTTGCCCGAGCCCGATTCGCCGGTGATCAGCACCGTCACGTTCGATTGCGACAGGCGGCCGATGGCGCGGAACACTTCCTGCATCGCCGGCGCCTGGCCGAGGATTTCCGGCGTCTCCGACGGGCCCGACTCGACGCTGGTCTCGCGCAGGCTCTCGTCCAGCGCGCGGCGGATCAGCTCGACGGCCTTGTCGATGTCGAACGGTTTGGCCAGGTATTCAAAGGCGCCGCCCTGGAAGGCCGCGACCGCCGAATCGAGGTCGGAGAAGGCGGTGATGATGATGACCGGCAGGCCGGGGAAGCGCGACTTCACCAGCTGCAGCAGGTCAAGGCCGGAGTCGCCCGGCATGCGGATGTCGGACACCAGCACCTGCGGCGTCTCGAACTCCAGCGCGGCGATGGCGTCGCGCGCGTTGGCAAAACTCTTGGTGGCCAGGTTTTCCCGGGCCAGTGCTTTTTCCAGTACCCAGCGGATCGATTCGTCGTCGTCTACTATCCAGATTGGCTTCATGTGTTGTGTGTATCCCGCAATATGGATCGTCAATCAAGGGACCCGGCATCCGCCCCCTGCCCGCCTGGGCTTATGGCAGTGGCAGCAGGATGCGGAAGTCCGTATATCCAGGCCGGCTCTCGCACTCGATCACACCCATGTGCTGCTGCACAAAGGTCTGCGCTAGGGTCAGCCCCAAGCCGCTGCCGCCTTCCCTGCCCGATACCAAGGGATAGAAAATCCGGTCGCGGATCTGGGGTGCGATGCCCGGTCCATTGTCAATGATATGCAAGTCTAATGCCAGCCCGTAACGGACCTTGGCCAGGGTGACTTGGCGCGCCACGCGCGTCTTGAAAACGATCTCCGCATCGCCGGCGTCGATGCGGCTGGCCAGCGCCTGGGCGGCGTTATGCGCGATGTTGAGCACGGTCTGGATCAGCTGCTCCTTGTCGCCGCGGAACTCGGGGATCGAGGCGTCGTAGTCGCGCAAGATCCTCAGGCCGGACGGGAACTCGGCCAGCATCAGGCTGCGCACCCGCTCCAGCACTTCGTGGATGTTGACGTCGCCGACGATGTGCGGCCGGCGGTGCGGCGCCAGCAGGCGGTCGACCAGCGTTTGCAGCCGGTCCGCCTCCTTGATGATGACCTGGGTGTATTCGCGCAGCTGGCCGGCGTGCAGCGCCGGCAGCTCCATCTCCAGCAGCTGCGCGGCGCCGCGGATGCCGCCCAGCGGGTTCTTGATCTCGTGCGCCAGGTTGCGGATCAGCTCCTTGTTGACCTGGCTCTGGTCGAGGATGCGCTCCTCGCGGTCCAGCTTGAGGTGCTGCAGGTGCTCGCGCAGCTCGATCAGGATGTGGCCGGGCGGATCCTCCAGCGCCGAGACGATGCTGTGCACATGCAGCGCATCGCGCCCGGCCCGCTCCAGCATCAGGTCCTGGCGCAGGTCGGAGAACTTGTGCTCGCGCGCCTGGGTGCAGATGTTGTCGAGCTCGCCGGGGTTGAGGAACTGCGCGCTCAGCGTCTGGCGCGACAGCGCCTTGAGCGAGCTCTCCAGCAGATTCTCTGCGGCCGCGTTGGCGTAGACGAACTGGCCCTCGGCGTCCAGCAGCACCACGGCCGAAGCCAGCAGTTCCAGACCCGCCAGTGCCGGTGGGCGGTGCTTGCCGGCGTTAAGACTAGTAGGGCTCATAGTAAACTCGTCATCGGATATTCGCGATCTCACGTTTCAAGGCTTCGATATTCTTTTCCGAGCGGCCGATGTTGTCGCGCATGGCGGCCACCCGCTCCTGGTACTTGGCGTAGTTGCGCTCGTCGCCGCGCCGTTCCGGCTCGCCGTTGTTGAACTCCTTGCGCAGCTCCGCCAGCCGTTGCGCCTCGTTCTTCAGCTCTTCTTCCAGGATGCCGCGGCGGTCGGCGTCGCGGGCGCGCTGCTCGGCGCCGTCGACGCGCGGAAAGTCGCCCGGCGTGCTGACCGGCGCCGGCACATTGCCGCTGCGCGCGGGCGTGCCCTGGCGGCGCGGCGGCGCTGGTATCACGGTGCCCGGCAAGTCCATCGACTTGCAGTAGCTGCCGCGGTTGATGTCGGTGTACTCGATGCTGCCGTTGGGCGTGACGCACTTGTAGATCTGCGCCTGGGCAGTACCGCAGCCCAGCAGCGCCAGCAACACACATCGTTTAAAGCTAGTTGTCATTCGTAATCCGTGGGTGGAACTCTCCATCCCGAATATACAACATCCAAAGAAAAACGCGGGGAAAGCTCTGCTCGCCCCGCGTTTTTTGCTTCACCACAGGCACCGGCGGCGCCGGTGCGTTGCCATTACAGCGAGTAGTACATGTCGAACTCGGCAGGGTGAGTCGTCATGCGCATGCGCTGGACGTCCTGCATTTTCAGTTCGATGTAAGCGTCGATCATGGAATCGCTGAACACGCCGCCACGGGTCAGGAACTCGCGGTCTTTGTTCAGGTTGTCCAGGGCTTCTTCCAGCGAAGCGCACACGGTTGGGATCAGTGCGTCTTCTTCCGGCGGCAGGTGGTACAGATCTTTCGATGCTGCTTCGCCCGGGTGGATCTTGTTGGCGATACCGTCCAGACCGGCCATCAGCAGCGCTGCGAAGCACAGGTAGACGTTGGCCAGTGGATCCGGGAAGCGGGTTTCGATACGGCGGCCCTTAGGATTGGCCACGTGCGGAATACGGATCGAAGCCGAACGGTTCTTGGCCGAGTACGCCAGTTTGACCGGCGCTTCGTAGCCTGGAACCAGACGCTTGTACGAGTTGGTGCCTGGGTTGGTGATCGCGTTCAGCGCCTTGGCGTGCTTGATGATGCCGCCGATGTAGTACAGCGCGGTGTCGGACAGGCCGGCATAGCCGTCGCCGGCGAACAGGTTGACGCCGTCTTTCCAGATCGACTGGTGCACGTGCATGCCGGAACCGTTGTCGCCAACGAT
The DNA here is from genome assembly GCF_059418605.1 of Duganella sp. GW821-FHT07G03. Classification (NCBI taxonomy): domain Bacteria; kingdom Pseudomonadati; phylum Pseudomonadota; class Betaproteobacteria; order Burkholderiales; family Oxalobacteraceae; genus Duganella; species Duganella sp. GW821-FHT07G03. The sequence goes on along the minus strand of NZ_JBWKQE010000011.1, from coordinate 3,019 downwards.
AGGCTTAGGCATGAAGGTGGCGGTCTTGCCGTAGCTGTGGGCCACGTTCCAGACCACGTATTTCAGGTTCTGGGTCCAGTCGGCGCGCTCGACCAGGGTCGAGAACTTGGTGCCGATTTCGTTCTGGCCAGCGCCAGCCACTTCGTGGTGGTGCACTTCGACCGGAATGCCCAGCGATTCGAGGATCAGGCACATTTCCGAACGCATGTCCTGGAAGCTGTCCACTGGTGGCACTGGGAAGTAGCCGCCCTTGACGGTAGGACGGTGGCCGGTGTTGCCGCCCTCGAGCTTCTCACCGGTGGTCCACGAGGCTTCTTCGGAATCGATCTTGACGAAGCAGCCGGACATGTCGATCTTCCAGCGCACGCTGTCGAAGATGAAGAACTCTGGCTCCGGGCCGAAGTAGGCGGTGTCGCCCATGCCGGACGATTTCAGGTAGGCTTCAGCGCGCTTGGCGATGGAGCGTGGATCGCGGTCGTAACCCTTGCCGTCGGCAGGCTCGATGACGTCGCACTGCATGAACAGCGTGGTCTCTTCCATGAACGGGTCGATGTTCGCGGTGTTTGGATCTGGCAGCAGAATCATGTCCGAAGCTTCGATGCCTTTCCAGCCGGCGATCGAGGAACCGTCGAAGGCGTGGCCCGATTCGAACTTGTCGATGTCGAAGTGCGACACAGGCACGGTGACGTGCTGTTCTTTACCACGGGTGTCGGCGAAACGGAAATCAACGAATTTGACTTCGTTTTCCTGGACCATTTTCAGAACTTCTGCGGCTGTCATTGCCATGCGTATCTCCTAAAGGAATGTGGGACTCGTGCGCTCTTGGTAAGCAGTATCCGTGCCAGCTTAAAACTCATCAGCTTATGTCGATAGCGTCTTTGAACTTGCTGGCAAAATGAATCTAAAATTCACCAGCGGGCCCAAGTGCCACTATTTGAGGCATCGCAATACCGCACCAACTGAGTGCATGTTCGAGATATTGCACCTGTTTTGTGCATTTTTGGAAGATTTCCGAAAAATGCACTGCTTCGGTGCACCTGCGTGTGGTGCGGGCGCAGGAAGCCTATAATAAACTCAAACTTATTTCTGGAACATGACATGAGCAAAATAGACGATATTCTTGCATTGGCCCGCAGCCGCAGCAAAGACTGGCCCTATGCCGGCGCCGTGACGCCGCAGGAAGCCTTTGAACTGATCAGCGCCGACAACGCGGTCAAGCTGGTCGACGTCCGCACCCATGCCGAGCGCGACTGGGTGGGCCGGGTGGCGATACCGGAAGCCCAACATGGTGCGGTCCAGTGGAGTCTGTATCCGGGCGGGATCGCCAACCATGAGTTCATCGAAGAGCTGAACTCGGTGGCGCGCAAGGACCAGGTGATTTTATTCCTGTGCCGTTCCGGCGTGCGCTCGCGCAGCGCCGCCAAGCTGGCCACCGAACACGGCTACCAGCACTGCTACGACATCCTGGAAGGCTTCGAGGGCGACAAGGACGAGCACGGCCACCGCAAGCACGTCAGCGGCTGGTGCAAGGCCGAGCTGCCTTGGACCGGCGCTTAAACCGCCACCGCCTCATCGACAGCAGGCGCCGATTCGCCCATCAGGAACTGGATACGCTTGCGCACGAACTGGATGTGGCTGCGCAGGCCGTACAAGCCGTCCGCGAACGATAGCGGGATCGATACCTGGTTGACCAGGTCCTCGATCTCGTTCAGGCGCACCAGCTGGGCCTCGTAGACCTGCATGCGGGTGTCATCCGACGCCTCCTCCACCGCCTGCTCCACCGCGCGCAGCTGGCCGTACCAGCGGTACACGCGCGAACGGATGCGCCACACATACAGCGGCGGCACCACCTTGGACAACGGCAGTATCAGCGCGCCCAGCGCCACCACCACGACCCACATGCGGTCGAAGAAATTCGCCAGCCAGAACGTCATATAGCGTTGCAGCAGCGGCGGACCGCTCTTGTAGTACTTGGCCGCCTCGGCGTCGACCGGGATCTCGGTGTACTTGGCCGACGGGAACTGGCCCTGCTGCGAGAACCAGCCGGCGCCGCTGTGAATGCTGGCGGCCGCCTGCACGAACAGATCGGTCAGCGCCGGATGCAGGTCGTCGCGCGCCACCAGCGTGGCGGTCGGGGCGATCAGGTTGTAGTCCTCGGCCGGGATGTCGCGGCCGAGGTCGACGATCCCCTGCGGCAGCACCACGTGGCTCAGGAAGGGCAGCTTGCGGGCGTAGGCTTCCGCCTGGTTGAAGTTGAACAGCTTGATGCCCGGCGTCTGCAGCAGCATCTGGATCAGCGGCGCTTCCGGCGCCGAGGTGAACACCAGGCCGTCGATGCGGCCTTCCAGCAATTCGACCGTGGCCGGCGTGTTGGCCAGCGAGAAGTGCTCGACCTCGCCCTTCTCCACGCCGTTGAGCTCCAGCACCTGGCGGAACAGGCGCGAGGAGCCCGCGCCCTTGGCGCCGAAGTTGATCTTCAGGCCCCTCAGCTGGGTCAGCTGGGTGATGGGCGGCTTGCCCTTGGTCTCGCGCAGGAACAGCCACAGCGGCTCGACAAACAGGCTGCCGAGCGAGGTCAGGCCCTCGCGTTCGGCCGCCTCCTCGTTGGTGGAGCCGCTCTGCACGAAGGCGATGTCGACTTCGCCGGCCTTAAGGCGCTTGAGGTTTTCGCCGGAGCCGGCGGACGGCACCAGCGTCACCTTGACGCCGTGCTTGGCCAGCGCGGCCGCGTATTTCTTGCCGAACTCAGCGTAGGCGCTGTTTTCCTGGCCGGTGGCCAGGCGCACCGTGCGCGGCGGCGCCGGGTCCACCAGCCAGTAGGCCAGCAGGCAGACGGCGGCGATCAGGGCGATGGTGGGCGCGGCGGCGACAAACAAGTCCCGCATGGAGAACTGCGTGAACTTGAGGATTTTGGACATGTGGTGGCGTATCGGCTTCATGGGCTGATACATTGCCTACAAATCAACCCGGGGTCAAGGGAAAAGCGGGGTCAGTTCCGGCATCGTGCCACGCGTGGCAC
>NZ_JBWKQE010000010.1:0-226807 GCF_059418605.1 Duganella sp. GW821-FHT07G03 | reverse complement strand
CGAAGTCAGCTCACCATCGCTCTTGGCGAGCTGAGATCGTTAATCGCTATCTTCAAAATTTGAGGGGAAGGTTCAGGGTCTGGGCCGCAATCTGTACCCAACCCTGTCGGTGGAGGAAAACCTGCAATTCTTCGGCCGCCTGTTCGGCCACGACGCCGCCAGCCGCCGTCGCCGCATCGACGAGCTGACCGCCAGCACCGGCCTGGCGCCCTTCCTGCAACGGCCGGCCGGCAAGCTGTCCGGCGGCATGAAGCAGAAGCTGGGCCTGTGCTGCGCGCTGATCCACGACCCCGACCTGCTGATCCTCGACGAGCCGACCGCCGGCGTCGATCCGCTGTCGCGCGCGCAGTTCTGGGATCTGATCGCCCACATCCGCAGCCAGCGCCCGACCATGAGCGTGGTGGTGGCCACCGCCTACATGGAGGAAGCCGACCGCTTCGACTGGCTGGTGGCGATGGACGACGGCCAGGTGCTGGCCACCGGCACGCCGCAGGAACTGCGCACGCGCACCGCCTCGACGACGCTGGAGCAAGCCTTCATCGCGCTGCTGCCGGCCGAGAAGCGCGGCGACCATCAGGCGGTGACGGTGCCGCCGTTCCAGGCGTCCGAGGGCAACGACAGCATCGCCATCGAAGCGCAAGGCTTGACGATGGTGTTCGGCGACTTCACCGCGGTCGACCATGTGGACTTCCGCATCCGCCGCGGCGAGATCTTCGGCTTCCTCGGCTCCAACGGCTGCGGCAAGTCGACCACGATGAAAATGCTGACCGGCCTGCTGCCGGCCACCGAGGGCAGCGCCCTGCTGTTCGGCAGCGCGGTCGATGCCAACGATATGGCGACCCGGCGCCGCGTCGGCTACATGTCGCAGGCATTCTCGCTGTACGGCGAGCTGACCGTGCACCAAAACCTGGTGCTGCACGCGCGCATGTTCAGCGTGCCGGAGGCCGAGATAGCAGGCCGCGTGGCCGACATGGCGCAGCGCTTCGGCCTGGCCGGCGCGCTCGACACGCTCCCCGAGCAGCTGCCGCTGGGCGTGCGCCAGCGCCTGTCGCTGGCGGTGGCGATGGTGCACAAGCCGGAGCTGCTGATCCTCGACGAGCCAACGTCCAGCGTCGACCCGGTGGCGCGCGACCTGTTCTGGCGGCTGATGATCGACCTGGCCCGCAACGACCAGGTGACCATCTTCATCTCGACCCACTTCATGAACGAGGCCGAACGCTGCGACCGCATCTCGCTAATGCATGCGGGCCGCGTGCTGGTGAGCGCCGCACCGGCGGAACTGCCGGCCATGCGCGGCGTCGCCACGCTGGAGCAGGCCTTCATCTCCTACCTGGAAGAAGCGGCCGGCAATGTGGCGCCGCAGCCTGCAACGCGCCTACAGCTACACGTTGCGCGAAACGCTGGAACTGCGCCGCGACCCGGTGCGCGCCACGCTCGCGCTATTGGGCACGGCGATCCTGATGTTCATCATCGGCTACGGCATCAACATGGACGTCGAGAACCTGTCCTACGCAGTGCTCGACCGCGACCAGAGCGGCCTGAGTCAAAACTATGCGCTCAACCTGTCCGGCTCGCGCTACTTCATCGAGCGCGCGCCGCTGGCCGACTACGACGACCTGGATCGCCGCATGCGCAGCGGCGAACTGGCGCTGGCGATCGAAATCCCGCCCGGCTTCGGCCGCGACCTGCAACGCGGCGCCCCGGTGACCGTGGGCGCCTGGGTCGACGGCGCCATGCCGATGCGGGCCGAGACCACGCGCGGCTATGTGCAGGCCATGCACATGGGCTGGCTGGCCGATATGGCGCAGCATCGGCTGGGCATGAAGCTGGCGGGTTCCGGCACGCTGGAAACGCGCTACCGCTACAACCCCGACGTCAAGAGCCTGCCGGCCATGATACCGGCGGTGATCCCGATGCTGCTGATGATGATCCCGGCGATGCTCAGCGCACTGTCGGTGGTGCGCGAGAAGGAGCTGGGCTCCATCCTCAACCTGTACGTGACGCCGGTGACGCGGCTGGAGTTCTTGCTCGGTAAGCAGGTGCCCTACGTCGTGCTGGGCATGCTCAACTTCGCGCTGCTGACCGTGCTGGCGGCCACCGTGTTTGGCGTTCCGGTCAAGGGCAGCCTGCTGGCGCTGACCCTGGCCGCGCTGGTGTACGTGATCTGCGCCACCGGGCTTGGCCTGCTGGTGTCGACCTTCACCCGCAGCCAGATCGCCGCGTTGTTCGTGACCATGATAGGCACCATCATCCCCTGCGTGCAGTTCGCCGGGCTGCTCAATCCAGTGTCTGGCCTGAGCGGCATCGGCGCGCTGATCGGCCGCATCTACCCGGCCACGCATTTCCTGACCATCAGCCGGGGCGTATTCAACAAGGCGCTGGGGCTCGGTGAGCTGGGCGGTTCATTGTGGCCGCTGCTGCTGGCGGTGCCGGTGATCCTCATTTTGTCGGCGCTGCTGCTCGACAAACAGGAGCGATGAACATGCGTATCTCACTTCACACGCGCGTGGCGCACATCTACCGGCTCGGCATCAAGGAGCTATGGAGCCTGCTGCGCGATCCGGCCATGCTGGTGCTGATCGTCTACACCTTCTCGCTGTCGATTTACGTGGCGGCCACCGCGATGCCGGAAAGCCTGCACAACGCCGCCATCGCCATCGTCGACCTGGATGGCTCGCCCTTGTCGGCGCGGATTGCGGCTGGCTTCTATCCACCGCATTTCCGCACGCCGTCGCTGGTGAGCGCCGACCAGGCCGACGCTGGCCTGGATAGCGGCAACTACACCTTCGTGCTGGCCATCCCGCCCGACTACCAGCGCGACACGCTGGCCGGCCGGGCGCCGACGATACAACTCAACATCGACGCCACGCGCATGAGCCAGGCCTTCACCGGCAACGGCTACATCCAGCAGATCGTCGGCGCCGAAGTGGGCGATTTCCTGCGCCGCCAGCAGGAAGCCGCCGCGCCGCCGGTCGCGCTGGACCTGCGCATGCGTTTCAATCCAAACCTGGAGCAGTCGTGGTTTGGATCGCTGATGGAAATCATCAACAACGTCACCATGCTGTCCATCATCCTGACTGGCGCCGCGCTGATACGCGAGCGCGAACACGGCACCATCGAACACCTGCTGGTAATGCCGGTGACGCCGATGGAGATCATGCTGGCCAAGGTGTGGTCGATGGGGACGGTGGTGGTGCTGGCGGCCCTGGCGTCGCTGGTGTTCATCGTGCAGGGCGCGCTGCACGTGCCGATCACCGGTTCGATCGCGCTGTTCGTGCTGGTGACGGCGCTGCACCTGTTCGCCACGACGTCGATGGGGATCTTCCTCGCCACGCTGGCGCGCAGCATGCCGCAATTTGGCATGTTGCTGGTGCTGGTGCTGCTGCCGCTGCAATTACTGTCGGGCGGCTCGACGCCGCGCGAAAGCATGCCGGTGCTGGTGCAGGACATCATGCTGGCCGCGCCGACCACCCACTTCGTGGCGGCCGCCCAGGCCATCCTGTACCGGGGCGCAGGCTTCAGCGTGATCTGGCCGCAGATGCTGGCGCTGGTGGCGATCGGCGCGGTGCTGTTCGCGCTGTCGCTGCGGCGCTTCCGCAAGACCATCGGCCAGATGGCCTGAGCGGCGTCAGTCGTGGAAGGCGTCGACCACTTTGCGTTGGCCGAGCATGAAGGCGTCGGCCACATGGCGCAGCGGCGCCACGTCGACGTCCGAGCGCCCTTCCCTGACCAGGCCCGCGAAGCGACGGTACAGCGACGGGTACTCGGCTTCCTTGGCCAGCGGCTGTTCGACGCCGTGCACCCACAGGCGCGCGCCGCCGTCGCTCAGTTTCAACTCGCCATCGGCCGTCTGGACCACGATATCCCAGCTTTGCTTGCCGGTCTGGCGCCAGTCGAACACGGCGTGCACCGGCACGCCGGCGCCATCCTGGAAGTGCAGCTCGGCGGCGATCGGCGCGTCGCGGTTCTCGGGGAACTCCAGCGAGGCGCGGTTCAAGAAGATCAGCGACGGCAGGATCTCGGTGACGATGGACAGCGCATTGATGCCCGGATCGAACACACCCAGGCCGCCGGCCTGCCAGATCCATTCCTGGTTCGGGTGCCACTGGCGCACGTCTTCCTTCCAGCTGACCTGCATGGAGGTCGGCGCGTGAGCCGCCAGGTAGGCCTTGGCCGGCTGCACCGCCGGCGCGTAGCGCGAGTGCCAGCTGGTGAACAGGGTCAGGCCCTTGGCGGCGGCCAGCGCCTCCAGGTCGGCCACTTCGGACAGGGTCGCACCCGGTGGCTTTTCCAGGAATACGTGCTTGCCGGCTGCCAGCGCCACGCGGGCGGCCTGGTAGCGGTACTGCGGCGGCATGCACAGCGACACGGCGTCGATCCCAGGCACGGCCGCCAGCATCTCCTCGATGGACTTGAACCCGGGCAGGCCGTCGACGGTGTTGTGCCGGCTGGCCGAGGCCACCAGCTGGAAATCGGCGTTGGCCGCGATGGCGGGCAAGTGCTGGTCATGGACGATCTTGCCGACGCCTACGATCGCGAGTTTAATTGCTGACATCATCTGTCTTTCATAAAATGGGGGCTTGTTCGCCACCATGCTACGACGAACGATGCCAGCTTAACCAATCATTTTTTTTGCCGCAAACATACCGAAATGGAATGGGAGCGCCCAATGATGCGAAAATGGCGGGGTTTGCTACTGACACAAGATCCCGCATGCCCCTGACCGCCGCCTCTCCCCTCCTCGCGCGCGACGCCCGCCGCATCGAACGCTATGCGGCCATGGCCGATACCGCCCGCTTCCTGCACCCGATCCAGCAAGCCTTGCTGCACCGGCGCGGCTGGCTCAGGATGCTGGCTCCGCGCGCCAGTGGCGGCGCCGAGCTGCCTTTGCCGCATGCGGTGCGGCTGGAGGAAGCGGTGGCCGGCGTCGACGGCAGCATGGGCTGGGTGCTCACGCTGTGCGCGGGCGCGGGATGGTTCGCCGGCTTCCTGCCGCCGGCGCTGGCGCGCGACATCATCGGCAGCAAGCGTGTTTGCCTTGGCGGCAGCGGCGCGCCGACCGGCTACGCCGACCAGGATGGCGATGGGGAAGCCGCAGGGTTCCGCATCACCGGCCGCTGGGATTACGCCAGCGGCGCGCCTATCGCCACCCACTTCACGCTGAACGCCATCCTGCGCGAGGACGGCAAGCCACTGCTGGACGAGCAAGGCGCGCCGCGCATCCGCGCTTTCCTGGTGCCGGCGGAACTGGTGCAGATCGTGCCGTCTTGGGGCAGCATCGGCATGCGCGCCAGCGCCTCGCACAGCTATCGCATCGACGGCGCATGGGTCAGCAAGGAGCACGGCTTCACGATCAGCCCCGCCACCGCCACGGCCGATGGCCCGCTGTATCGCTTCCCGTTCTATTCGCTGGCCTTCGTCACGCTGGCGGCCAATGTGGCCGGCATGGCGAGTCATTTCATGCAGTTGGCGCGGCCTTGCATCAGCCGCCGCCGGCACGCCATCAGGAACCTGCCGCTGCTGGAGGTCCCCGAAGTCGCCGCACTACTACGCGACAAAGAGCAAGCCCACGCAACCGCCCGCGCGCACTTCTACGACGTGCTCGATCGCAGCTGGGCGCTGGTGGAAAACGGCACGCCGCTGACTGCGGACGATATGGAGGCGGTGCAGGCCAGCTCACTGGCGCTGGTAGCCGCGTCGCGTGCTGCGGTCGATGAACTGTATCCCTATTGCGGCCTGTACGCCGCCCACCAGGACAGCGCCATCAACCGGGTCTGGCGCGACTTCCACACCGCCAGCCAGCACTCGCTGTTGCTGCCATAAGCTACGCCATGAAAGCGCCAACGTCGGCCATCGGACTAGCCTTGCTGTTGTCACTCCCGTGCGCGCGGGCTTCCAGCGCCACACCAGGCGTGCACTGGGCCGACGTGCCTGAGCCAAGTGCGGCATGCCGCGCCGGTCTTGCGCAGGCGCAGGACTACTTGAAGACGCTGCCCAGCACCTCAATGATGGCGGTGCGCGACGGCCAGGTGTTCGCCAGCTACGGCCCGGTGGACCGGGCCAATCAGGTTTATTCGATACGCAAAAGCGTGCTGGCCATGATGTATGGTCCTTATGTCGCCAACGGCACGATTTCATTGAGCCGCAGCCTGGCGTCGCTGGACATCGACGACGTGGGCGGCCTGCTGCCGCTGGAGCGCACGGCCACGTTGGGCGATCTGCTGGCGGCGCGTTCCGGCGTCTATCATGCCGCATCCAATCCAGGCGACGATGCAGAGGCAGCGCCGCCACGCGGATCGCAAACGCCGGGCTCCTACTTCTTGTACAACAACTGGGATTTCAATGCCGCCGGCACCGTGTTCGAGCAGCTGACACAGCGCGATATCTACCGAGGCTTTGAAGCCGAACTGGCAAAGCCGCTGCAAATGGAAGACTTCCGGCTGTCGCAGCAGCGCCGCAACGGCGATCCGGCCCGTTCGCGCCACCTGGCTTATCACTTCCACTTGTCGACCCGCGACATGGCGCGCCTCGGCCAGCTGATGCTGCAACAGGGAAGCTGGAACGGCAGGCAGCTGCTGCCGGCCGACTGGGTCAGCCGCATCACCACGCCGGTTACGCGGGCGGCCGACATGCATCCACCGTCCACCGCGCAGCGCGGGCTCGATTACGCACTGCTATGGTGGATACCCGCCGTGCCGGCGGGATCGCCGCTGGAGGGCGCCTACATGGCGTGGGGCTACTACGGCCAATACCTCCTGGTCGTCCCTCGGCAGCACATGGTGATCAGTCACCAGCGCGTAGTCGATGCGGCGCAGGCGAAAACGGCGCGCAAGGTCAGCCCGGCCGAGTTCCTGCGCCTGGCCGAGCTGCTGGCAAAGGCGCCCTGCGTCGTTAAACCAGAAGCAAAATAGCCGGTAGCAGCATGCCCGCGGCCAGCGTCAGGCCGACCGGGAGTCGCACCCGCGGATTGCTGAACGCGATGTACACCCCTGCCAGCGACGACGCGCACAAGCCTGTCGCCAGGGCCAGCACGAACAGCTTCAGCGGCATGTTGGAATGCTCTTCCGCTGGTTCCGCTTCCGGTTTCGGTTGGGCGTTTTCAGGCGGTGCGGCGTTCGCCGGCTTGCTGACCTGCGGCTTCGGCGCAGGCGCTTCGTACAGCTCCTGATCCTGATGCAGCGACGCCATCGCCGCAATCCACGGATAGGTCGGCGGATCGCCGCGATGCGCGCCCTTGTGCAGGTTGAAGGTCTGCAGCGCGCCAGAAAAAGCGAAGAACACTATGGCCGGTGTGAAGAACACACCGAGGTAACGATGCAGTTGTCGTATCGTGGGCATTTCACTATCCTCATCAAAAATAAACACTTACCACCAAGCCTGCCCCGCCATTGCTGGACAACTCGATCTCGGCGCCGTGGCCATCGACCACGTTCCTGACGATGGACAAACCCAGCCCGCAACCCCAAACGGCATTCCCATCCGGGCGATAGAAGCGGTCGAACAGGCGCCCGCGCTCGGCCTCCGGCACGCCGGGACCGTTGTCCGCCACCCGCAGATATGCCCGGCCCTGCTCCATGCCGGCGCTGACATCGACCTGCCCGCCCGGCTGCGTGTAGCGCACCGCATTGTCGACCAGATTGCTGAGCATGACCGACAAGCCTTCGGGATGAACCGGCACCAGCAGCGGATCGCCACTGCCCGCCACGCCCAAATCTATCCCGCGGCTCTCGGCGAGGATGCTGTGATCGGCGACCACCTGCCGGGCCAGCGCCAGGACATCGGTCGGCACCAGCGTTGGCAACGCCTGATTCTGCTCGTGGCGCGCCAATGTCAACAGCTGGTGCACAAGATGGGTGGAGCGGTCCAGCCGCTCATGCAGCCGGTGGAAGGCGACGTTGCGCTGCTCATCGCTATCGGCTCGCTCGGCCAGTTGCAGCTGCAATTTGAGCGCGGTCAGCGGCGAGCGCAGTTCATGCGCCGCGTCAGCGATGAAGCTGCGCTGCGCCGCCATCGCACTATCTATCTTTTCCAGCAAGCCGTTCAACGCGACCACGATGGGCAGCAGTTCGGGCGGCATGCCGCCAGTCTCCAGCGGCTGCAACACGCCGGGCGAGCGGCCATGCACCGCCTGCGCCACCTGCTCCAACGGCCGCAGCGCCATTCCCACCACGATCCAGATCAGCGCCGCCAGCGCCGGCAACAACAGCAGCAAGGGCGGTACGATGCGCAGCGCCATTTTGGCCGCGATGCGCTGCCGCACCTTGAACGGCTGGGCGATCTGCATAAAGTAATCCGAGCGCGATTCGCTGTACACGCGCCAGCGCTCCCCTTGATAGGTGATGGTGCGGTAGCCGGACAACGACTGTCGCGGCAAGGACTGCGCCGGTTCCGACACATACGCCGGCCGGCCGGCGCGGTCCCATACCTGGACCAGCACCGCATCGTCCTGGTCATCGTCAGCAGGGAGCTGCACGCCGTCCACCAGATGTGGCGGCAAGGCCCACGCCACCTGACGTAGGCGCAGGTCGGATTGTTCGTCGGCCTCGTGATCGGCGCGCTGGTAGACCATCAGGCCAGCGACCAGCGTAAAACAGAGCGTGCCAAACATCAGCCCCGCCAGCAGGCGCGCGCGGATCGACTTCATGCGACGCTGGCCAGTTTATAGCCGACGCCGCGCACGTTCTTGATAAATTCGCTGCCCAGCTTCTTGCGCAGGTGGTGGATGTAGACGTCGATGGTATTGCTCTCGATCTCCTCGCCCCAGCCGTAAATCTTTTCCTCCAGCTGGGCCTTGGAAACCACGCTGCCCGGCACATCGAGCAAGGCGCGCAACAGGGCGAACTCGCGCGAGGAAAGGTGCAGCGCCGCGCCGTTGAACGTTGCCTCGTGCGCGGCCAGGTTGACACTGAGCGCGCCATGCGTGACCAGGGAATGGAGTTGGCCGCCGCGCCGGCGCAACACGGCGCGGATGCGGGCCAGCAGTTCGTCCAGGTCGAAGGGCTTGACCAGATAGTCGTCGGCGCCGGCATCCAGGCCTTCCACGCGCGACGCCGTGGCATCGCGCGCGGTGACGATCAACACCGGCGTCTGGCCGCCCTGCGCCCGCAGGCGCCGCAGCACATCCATCCCCTGCCGCTGCGGCAGGCCCAGGTCCAGCACCAGCAAGTCGTAGATATCCTGCCGCATCGACAACTCGGCAGCCACGCCGTCGCGCACCCAGTCGACCGCATAGCGTTCGCCACGCAGCGCTTCGAGCATGCTCTCGCCGATCATCGGATCGTCTTCCACCAGTAGCAGGCGCATGGTCCGTCAGCTCAGGGAGTGGCCACGATGACCGTGTAGTGTTTGTCCACCACGGTCGGCAGATACAGCGCGCCGCTTTCATGGTCCATGGCCATGGTGCGCGCGCCCTTCTCGGTATGCAGCGTCACCGCCTTGGCGTAATGGTCGGCGTCGTCCTGGTGGATGACGCTGAGCGTGCCGTCGCCGTTGGAAGAAAACACGGTGGCGCTGGCGGCGTCGAACACCACCGCATCGGAATGCTGGCCGATGGCGGCACGCGCCACCGCCTTGCCGTTACTGGCGTCGGTGATCGCCAGCACGCCGTTCTGGCAAGCCGAGAACAGGCGCTGGTGTGCGGCATCGAGCGCCATGCCGGTTGGTTCCTCGCATCCGCTCAACGGCCAGCGCGCAACCTGACGGTCGCCGGCGATGTCGATGACCGCGACCTCGCCCTTATCTTCTATGTTGACGTAGATGCGCTTGCCGTCGGTGACCGCAAATTCCGGCTTGCCGCCGACGGCGATAGTCGCCTTCAACGCCATCGTCGCAGCGTCGAACACCGAAACGTTATTGGTCTTGCCGTTGAATGCGTAAAGCTTGCCGCTACCCGCGTCGAACAGGATGGCGTCGGGATTGGCGCCCGACACCTTCACTTCCTGGCGGGTTTGCAGCGTCGCCAGGTCGAAGACGACGATGCTGTTGCCGCCGCCGCTGCTGGCAAAACCCAGGTTAAGCTTTTGCGCGAACGCCACGCCGTGCGCGCTTTGCAGGCCGCTGATCTGGCCGGCCACTTTGCCCGACGGCAGATCGAGCACCTGCACGCGATCGCCACGCGTCATGAACAGGCGATGGCGCACCGGATCGACTTCAAGATAGTCCCAGCGGCCTGCCTGGTCCAGCGTCCAGGTCTGTCGTACGCCGTAATCGGCCGAATGGGCGGACGGCAGGGTTGCGGCCAGCAGCAGGCCAATTGACAGCAGCGCGCTCGATATCGTTGTTTTCATAGCATTATGCCGAAGTGAGTGAAAGTCGCAGTGTATTGCAGCCTTTATTAAGCGACTATTAACCCCGGCATTTTCGCACGAATGGCGTGCCCCCTCAGAATGCGCCGACGTAGTTCTCCGCCAGGGCCGTCGCCATCGCCCGCGAGCTGACCACGCATTCCAGTTCGGCGCGCTGCACCTCGCGCTGGAACGGCGTGGCGTCGGCAAAGGTGTGCAACAGACTGGTCATCCACCACGAGAAGTATTCGGCGCGCCAGACGCGCTTCAACGCCGCCGCCGTGTAGCCTTGCAGCCGCTCCTCGCTGTCCTGACGGTAGAACTGCTCAAGTCCCTGCGCCAGCAACGCCACGTCCGACACGGCCAGGTTCATGCCCTTGGCGCCGGTGGGCGGCACGATGTGCGCAGCGTCGCCGGCCAGGAACAGGCGGCCCGACTGCATCGGCGTCGACACGAAGCTGCGCATGCCGATGATATTTTTCTGGAAGATGCGGCCTTCGTTGACGCGCCAGCCGTCGTTGTTCTCCAGGCGCGCGTGCAGCTCGGCCCAGATGCGGTCGTCCGACCAGTTGTCGACGTGATCGGCCGGATCGCACTGGAAATACAGGCGCTGCACGGTCGGCGTGCGCGTGCTGACCAGCGCGAAGCCGCGCTCGTGGCGCGCATAAATCAGTTCGTCCGACGACGGCGCCGATTCCACCAGTACGCCAAACCATCCGAACCCGTAGTCGCGCTTGAAGTCCTGCCGCCCTTGTCCCGGCATCGCCGGCCGCGCCACGCCGTGATAGCCATCGCAACCGATGACGAAATCCGCCTCGATGCGCGCCGCCTCGCCGCGATGGATGAAGGCTACCGAAGGCGCGGTGGTGTCGACGCCATGCAGCTCAACGCCACTGACCTCAAACAGCAGCTGCCCTTGAGCCGCCAGTCGCGCCGCCACCAGGTCCTTGATCACTTCATGCTGTGGGTAGACGGTGATGGCCTTGCCCGTCAATTCGGTCAGGTCGATCCGATGCCGCTGGCCGCCGAACGCCAGCTCTATGCCGTGGTGCAGCGCGCCTTCGGCCTGCATCCGGGCGCCGACGCCGGCGTTGTTGAGTATGTCCATCGTGCCTTGTTCCAGCACGCCGGCGCGGATGGTCGCCTCGATCTCGGCCTGGGTGCGCGATTCCAGCACGATCGATTCGATACCGTTCAAATGCAGCAAATGGGATAGCAGCAGGCCCGCTGGGCCGGCGCCGATGATGGCTACCTGGGTACGCATGATGTCTCCGTTATGGTGTTAGTGTGTAGCCATCGTAGCGCCGGGGCCTTGCAAAAAAAATGGATGAAACTACCTAAAACTTGTACTATTTCGACACTCCACTCTTTTGAACGGCACGCCCCTCCATGCCCCGCATCACCCGACCAGCCCTCCCCGACGTTCCGCAGTTTGGCCTCTACGGCGAGCAGACACGGGGAGAAAACGCGGAATTCGTGCACATCGAGCTGATAGAAACCCGCAGCCGGGTACACCACTGGCATATCGACAAACACACCCATAGTGGGCTGTTTCAGGTACTTTTCCTCTACGGCGGCGAGGTCCGTGCCAGCGTCGACGACGCCGTCTGGGAATGCCGCGCGCCGACCGTCATCACGCTCCATCCGTCGGTGGTACACGGCTTCGACTTCTCGGCGGAGGCGCACGGCTATGTGCTGACGGTGGACCAGAATGTGATGTATGCAGGCCACGGCGACCTGTATTCCTCGCTGTTTGTGGAGCCCTTGGCGATCGACCTCTCAGGCCAGCCGGAGCTGCACGCGCGCCTGGAATCGCTGCTGCAAAACCTGTTGACGGAGGCGGCCTGGCCGCAGTTCGGCCACAATCTGATGTTGGAGTGGTTGGCGCGCAGCGCCTTGCTGCTGCTGGTGCGTTTGCATGCGGAGCGCCGCCTGGCCGACCAGTCGGGCCGCAGCGATTTTGAATTATTCAGCCGCTTTCGCGCCGAGGTGGAGCGGCGCTACAAGGAGCAATGGCAGGTCGGCCAGTATGCCGAGGCGCTGCGCGCCACGCCGACGCGGCTCAATCGCCTATGCCTCAAGCTATCCGGCAAATCGGCGTTCGACATCACCCAGGACCGGCTGATGCTGGAAGCCTGCCGCAAGCTGACCTATCTTCCGGCCAGTATCGCCAGCATCGCCTACGAACTGGGGTTCCAGGACCCGGCCTACTTCAGCCGCCTGTTCAAGAAGCGCATGGGCCTGACGCCCAAGGCCTTCCGCGGCGGCTGAAGCGCGGGGCTTCCTACAGCAAGGCGTTCAGCTCGACCTGGATCTTGATCAGCGCCGGCAGGCAGCGTTCGACCATCTGCTCGCGCGGCATGCGGCCGGCGTGGACGCTGATGTTCATCGCCGCCACCACCTCGCCCCGGAAATTCTTCAGCGGCACCGCAATGGTGCGCAAGCCCAGTTCCAGCTCCTGGTCCACCAGCGCATAGCCTTGCGCGCGGGCGCGGGCGATCTCCAGCGCCAGGCGCTCCTTGCCGATGATGGTGTGCTCCGTGATCCGTTCCGGCTGCGCGCGTTCGAGGAAGGCGTCGATCTGCGGCTGCGGCAGGTGCGCCAGCAGCATGCGGCCGTTGGCGGTGCAGTAGGCTGGCACGCGCGTGCCCGGTTGCAGCGTGACCGACACCAACTGCCCGGCGCTGACCGCCGCCACGCACACCAGCTGATCGTGATCGAGCACGCCGACCGATGCCGCCTCGCCCAACGCATAGGCCAAGCGGTATAACAAGGGCTGCACGATGCGCGGCAGGCGCGCCGAATGCAGATACGACTGGCCGAGCCGCAGCACCATGGGCGTCAGCGCGAACAGCTTGTTCTCATGCCGCATATAGCCCAGATGCGTGAGCGTGATCAGGTAGCGGCGCGCCGCCGCCCGCGTCAGGCCGGTGCGCTCGGCCACCTCGGCGATGCTCAGGCGGCTGCGTTCCTGGTCGAAGGCGGCGATCACCAGCAGGCCTTTTTCCAGGCCGGCCACCAGGTCGCGCTGGGCCGGGACGTCGTCTTCAGCTGTCATATGGCAGAAATTGAGTGATTTGTGCGAGTATCGCACAAAATGTGCGGATAGCGGATATCGCCCGACTTTCGCGTATTGTGACGCGGCGCCGCCTTCCCTACCATGGTCTCCACTCGAACTAAAACAACCATCAGGAGGCCAGCCTTGAACTTCGATGTCATCCCGTCCGGCGTCTACCCGGAACTGATCTACCCGCCCTACAAGTCCACGCTCAAGCGCGGTCCCACCCAGCCGCTGCTGCGCATCCGCGCCGACCAGCCGGTGCAGGACAATGTGATCGCGTCGCCGCGCATCCTGCTGCCGAACGATATGGACCTGACGGCGCACGGCCATGGCGCGCCGCTGGGCGAGAAGATCGTCGTCACCGGCCGCGTGGTCGACGAGGACGGCAAACCAGTACGCAATTCGCTACTGGAAGTCTGGCAGTGCAATTCGGCCGGCCGCTATTGGCACAAGAAGGACCAGCACGACGCCCCGCTCGATCCGAACTTCTACGGCATCGGCAAGATGATGACCGACGACGATGGCCGCTACCGCTTCGTCACCATCAAGCCCGGCCCCTACCCATGGGGCAATCACGACAAGGCCTGGCGCCCGGCGCACATCCACTTCTCCTTGTTCGGCAACGTGTATGCGCAGCGCCTGGTCACGCAGATGTACTTCCCCAGCGATCCGCTGTTCGACTACGATCCGATTTTCCAGAGCATCCCGGACCTGGCCGCGCGCCAGCGCCTGATTTCCCGCTACAGCCTGGAACACACCGACAGCGACAAGATGCTGGGCTATGAATTCGATATCGTGCTGCGCGGCCGCGACGCCACGCCCATGGGCATTTAAAGGAGCTATCCGCATGAGCCACATCACTACCTCACAGACCATCGGACCGTTCTCGCATGCAGCCTGGCAGTGGGCGGTCGACGCCAGCGCCGCCGGCCAGCTGGAAACCACCGCCGCCACCATCACCATCAGCGGCATCATCTACGACGGCGACGGCACGCCGATCAACGACGCCCAGATCGAAGCCTGGCAACCGGAAGCCGCCGGCGCGGAAGCGGCGCAGGCGCTACCGGGCTTCCGCCGCGTGCCCAGTGGCGAACAGGGAGATTTCAGCCTGCGCTTGTCGCAGTGCGCGGCGCCGGCCAGCGGCA
Source organism: Duganella sp. GW821-FHT07G03 (assembly GCF_059418605.1). Lineage (NCBI taxonomy): Bacteria > Pseudomonadati > Pseudomonadota > Betaproteobacteria > Burkholderiales > Oxalobacteraceae > Duganella > Duganella sp. GW821-FHT07G03. The sequence goes on along the minus strand of NZ_JBWKQE010000010.1, from coordinate 212,318 downwards.
CGCCGGCCACTTTCATCACCGTGTTCGCGCGCGGCCTGGTCAAGCACCAGTTCACCGCCGTGTTCCTCGAAGACGATGCCGGCCTGGCCACGTCGGCGATACTGCAGCAGGTGCCAGCCGCGCGCCGGCCCACGCTGATCGCCCGCAAGACGGCGCCGGGGGTCTATCATTGGGACATCTGGATGCAGTCCGATAAAGAGACCGTGTTCTTCGACTATGCCTGACCTGCCAGCGGAGTTCTCTTGAGCGTATCCATCTTCGACAGTTTCCTCACCACGCCGGACATGATCGCCGTCTTCGACGACGCCGCGATCGTGCAAGCCATGCTGCGTTTCGAGCAAGCCCTGGCGCAAGCCCAGGCCCAACAGGGCATGCTGCCGCCGGAATCGGCGCGCGCCATCGCCGGCGTCTGCAACGCGCAGCTGTACGACATTCCGGCCATCGTCAGCGCCGGCCGGCGCGCCGGCAGCCTGGCCATCCCGCTGGTGCGTGAATTGACGCGCACCGTGGCGCTGTACGACGCCGAGGCGGCCGCGCGCGTCCATTGGGGCAGCACCAGCCAGGACGTGATCGACACCGCCATGGTGCTGGCCACGCGCGACGCGCTGCAACTGTTGGACGACGGCCTGCGCGACCTGACCGGACGCCTGCTGGTATTAGCGGAGCAGCATGCGGCAACGCCGGTGCTGGCACGCACGTTGATGCAGCCGGCGCAAGTGAGCAGTTTCGGGTTCAAGATCGCAGGCTGGCTGGCGCCGCTGGTGCGCGCGCGCGCGCGCCTGCGCGAGTGCGCCTCACGCGCGCTGCAGCTACAACTGGGCGGCGCGGTCGGCACCCTGGCCGTGATGGGCGAACAAGGCGCAGCCGTGGCGGCGCTGGTGGCGGCCGACTTGGGCCTGAAGCTGGCGGATGCGGCCTGGCACACGCAGCGCGACGAGTGGGTGCGGCTAGGACTGGAAGTGGCGGTGCTAAGCGGCAGCATGGGCAAGATCGCCACCGACATCAGCCTGATGGCGCAAGGCGAGATCGCCGAACTGGCCGAGCCGTCCGGTAATGGCCGTGGCGGATCTTCCGCCATGCCGCACAAACGCAACCCGGTATCGGCCATGATCGCGCTGGCCGCCGCAACGCGCACACCGCAGCACGCCGCAGCGCTATTGGCCAGCATGGGACAACAACATGAACGCGGTCTGGGTAACTGGCAGGCCGAACTCGCCGAGTGGCCAGGCCTGTTCCTCAGCGCCCACGGCGCATTGCAGGCGCTGAACGACGCCTTCGCCGGCCTGCATGTCGACCCGGCTCGCATGCTGCGCAATATCGACGCCTTGCAGGGACTGGTGTTCGCAGAGGCTGCGTCGGCCTGGCTGGCTGGCGCCATCGGCCGTCCGGCGGCCCACAGCCTGCTTGAAGAAATGAGCGCCGAGGCACTGGCGGGCGGCCGCAATTTGGCCGAGGTGCTGGCCGAAGCGGTGCAGGCCGACGAGCAGCTGCGCGCACAGGTCGACCAGGCCGCGCTGGCGTCGCTCTTCGATCCGGCCACCGCCTCCGGCCCGGCCCAGCACCTGGCGTTGCAGCAGCTGCAGGCCCTGCGCAAGGATATCGCCGCACTGAACTCCACCCCATTCCATCACAGGACACCCGCATGAGCTTCGATCCCATCGACCACGACTTCGAACGTGGACTGAACAACCGCCGCGCCATCCTCGGCGACGCCTGGGTGGATAAATCCCTCGCCAATGCCAACAGCTTCAACGCAGAGTTCCAGAACATGATCACGCGCTTCGCGTGGAACGATATCTGGGGCCGCCCCGGCCTGGAGCAAAAGACGCGCCGGGCGATGGTCCTCTCCACCACCATCGCACTGGGCCGGTGGGAAGAATTCGAACTGCACACACGCGCCGCGCTGCTGGGCGATGCCGCGAACCGCCTGTCGCCCGACGAACTGAAGGAAGTGCTGATGCAATCGGCGATCTACGCCGGCGTCCCGGCCGCCAACACCGCCTTCGGGCATGCGCTGGCGATCCTGCGCGAGGTCGGGCCGCAGATCGGCTACACGCTGGAGCCGATGGCGCCGGCCGCCGCCGCCCATCCCGGCATCGGCCGCAAGGGCCGCAGCAACGGCCAGCCTGCGCTGCACTACACGGTGCGCGAGCCGCGCAACGGCAAGGCTCCGCGTCACACGCTGGTGCTGAGCCACGCGCTGGGCTGCGACCTGTCGATGTGGGACGGTCTGGCCAATCAGCTGGCGGCGGACTGCCGCGTGATCGCCTACGACCACCGCGGCCATGGTGGCTCGGCCGCGCCGCAAGGCTTGTACAGCATGGCCGACCTGGCCGACGACGCTGCTGCGCTGCTGCGCGAACTCGATACCGGGCCGGTGGTATGGGTGGGCCTGTCGATGGGCGGCATGGTCGGCCAGGAGCTGGCGCTGCGCCATCCTTCGCTGGTACGCGCCCTGGTGCTGGGCAATACCACCTCCCGCTATCCCGAGGCGGCGCGCGACGCCTGGCAGCAGCGCATCGTCACCGTGCGCGAACAAGGCATCGCGGCGATTGCCGACGCGGTGATGGGACGCTACTTCCACGACGCCTTCCGTGCGGACCACGCAGCCACGGTGGCGCGCTTCCGCCGCCGCCTGCTCACCACGGACAGCACCGGCTATATGGGCTGCTGCAATGCGGTTGGCACGATCGACACGACGGAGCGGCTGGGCACCATCGCGGTGCCAACGCTGGTCATCGCCGGTGAGCTGGACCAGGGCACGCCGGTCAGCATGTCCGAGACCGTCAAAGAAGCTATCCCAGGTGCGGAGCTGGTCGTACTACCCAACGCGTCGCACCTGGGCGCGGTCGAACAGCCGGCGCTGTTCGCGTCGGCCGTCGCCGGCTTCATCGCCGGCTTGTAGATCCGCCGCTACACGCCCGGGTCGCGCACCTTGTCGGCCTGGTCGAACTCGATGTTGTAGAAGGAGCCGGCGCTGGCTTCGGCCTTGCGAATGTACACGGTCTGCACGATGTCGCGACTGGCGGCGTCGATGCTGACCGGGCCGCGCACGCTGGTCCACGCCATGCCCTTCATCGCCGCCAGCAGCTTGTCACCGTCGCTGTCGCCGTTGGTCTGCTTGAGCGCCTGGTACAGCACGTGCATGCCGTCGTAAGCGCCGACCGAGTGGAAATTGGGGCGCATGCCCGGATTGGCCTTGCTGAAGGCTTCCACATACGCCTTGTTCTCGGCCGATGGATGCGCCGCCGAGTAGTGATGGCTGCTGACCACACCAGCGGCGGCAGGGCCGATGCTGGCCATCAGGTCGTCGTCCAGCACATCGCCGGTGCAAATCAGCCGTATGCCGGCGGCGGCCAGACCGCGTTCGGTGAACTGCTTGAGCACTGCGGCGCCCTCGCCCGACGGCACAAACACGAACAGCGCATCCGGCTTCAAGTCGCGCACCCGCGCCAGGAACGGTGCGTAGTCCGGGTTGCGCAAGGGCGCACGCAGGCTATCGACCACCTTGCCTCCGCCTTCGAGCAAACCTTTGACGAACACCTTTTCCGCATCCAGGCCTGGACCGTAGTCGCTGACCAGCGTCACCGCGCTCTTGATCTTGTTCTTGGCCGCCCATTGCGCCATCGGCGCCGTCACCTGGGCCAGCGTGAAGCCGGTACGCACGATATACGGGGAGCGTTGCGGCACGGCCGACGCGGCGGCGGCCATCACGATCATCGGCACCTTGGCCTGCGTGGCGACCGGCGCGGCGGCGAAGGCCAGCGGCGTCAGGCCGAAGCCGGCCAGCACCTGCACCTTGTCGCGCGAGACCAGTTCCTGCGCCAGCCGCTTGGTCACGTCCGGGGCCACGCCGCCATCGTCCTTGAGGATGATCTCGATCTGGCGGCCGGCGACGCTGGCGCCGTTCTGCCGCATGAACAGCTTGACCGCCGCCTCGATCTGGCGGCCGGTCGAAGCGAACGGGCCTGACATCGGCACGATCAGGCCGACTTTCAGCGGCTCGGCGGCGGCCGTGGCGACGTTGGGCAGTACGCCGGCCGACAAGGCGGCGGCGCCCAGCAACAACTGGCGGCGTTGGGAATTGATATGGCCTGACATGGTGTCTCCTTCGTTTTATAAGTCTATTTATAAGTCCAGCAACAGCGTGCCGGTTTTGGAACGTGAACAACAAGGGGTGAACTGGTCGTTGGCGGCTTGTTCCGATTCGTCCAGGTACAAGTCACGGTGGTCCGGCACGCCGTCCAGCACGCGCGTCAGGCAGGTGCCGCACACGCCCTGCTCGCAGGAAGCTGGGATGAACACGCCCGCCTCGGTCAATACGCGCAGCACGGTGCTGTCGGCGGGGATGGCGTAGACCTTGCCGCTGGAGGCCAGCTTCACCTCGAACGGCTGGTCGCCGCCGGCGGCCGGCGCGGCGGCGGCGCCGAAGTACTCGAGGTGCAACTGCTCCTGCGGCCATAGCTGCGCCTTGGCCGTGGCCTTGACATGGTCGATGAATCCGGCCGGCCCGCACAGGTAGATGTGGGTCTTGCGGTCCAGTCGTGCCAGCAGGGCGGCCAGGTCGAGCTTTTGCGCTGCGTCGCCGCTGTCGTAGTGGAAGTGCACCTGCGGCGCAAACGGCGCGGCCGCGATGCGCTGGCGGAACGCGGTGCGCTCGGGCGAGCGCGCGCAGTAGTGCATCTCGAACGCAGCGCCGCGAGCAGACAACGCTTCGGCCATCGCCAGGATGGGCGTGACGCCGATACCGCCAGCCAGCAGCAGGCTGCGTTCGGCGTCGACCAGCGGAAAGTGATTCTTCGGTGCGCTGATCTGCAGCGTGGCGCCGGCCGTTACTTCATCGTGCATGGCCTTCGAACCGCCACGCGACGACGGGTCGCGCAGCACGCCAATCACATAGCGATGCCGTTCCTGCGGCGGATTGCACAGCGAGTACTGTCGCACCAGGCCAGCGCCAACGTGGACGTCGATATGCGCGCCCGCCGTGAAGGGCGGCAGCGGCGCGCCATCGACGCCGACCAGTTCATAGGTACAGATATCCTCGGCCTCCGGATGGCGGCGTTCTACCCGCACTTGCAGCAGTCCGGTGCTCATACGCCCTGTTCCTTCGCCAGCCACTGGTCCAGCACACGGCGCGACTGCACACCGCCGGCGTCGATATTCAGCATCAGCAGCTTGCGCTCCGGGTGGCGCAGGATGTTGGCCTGCTGTAGCTCCAGCATCTGCCGGTCCTCGCCGAAGATCTTGCCCTGGCCGGTGCGGATGGTATCGGTCAGCTCCTGGTCTTCCGGCTTGAAGTTGCGGGCCATACCCCAGAAGTACCAGTGCGAGGTCTCGGTTTCCGGCGTAATGAAATCGACCACGATGCTGGACGCCTTGTGCTCCGGCGCGGCGTCGTAACCGCCCTTGCCGGCATGGGCCACGCCGACCTCGATCATCACATGGCTGGGCGCCGTAAAGCGGCAGATCTGCCAGCGGTCCACCGGCACGTCGTCGGCCAGGCCGTTGCCACGCAGGGCCGCGCGCCAGAACGGCGGCGCCATGATGTTCTCCATATAGCGGCTGGTGATCACCTCCTCACCTTCGACCCTGGTGTTGACCGGCGCCTCATCGATCTCCTTCTGGCCAATGCTCGACGCGTGCACATAGGTCTCATGCGTCAGGTCCATCAGGTTGTCGATCATCAGGCGGTATTCGCAGTTGATGTGATACAGGCCGCCGCCGTAGGCCCAGGCGGGATTGTCCGCCCATTCCAGATGATGGATCAACGCCGGATCGGCCAGTTCGCGTTCGCCGGTCCAGACCCAGATAAAGCCGTAGCGCTCCTCCACCGGATAGCTGCGGATGCAAGGAAAGCCGCGCACGCGCTGGCCCGGCATGCTGACCACCTTGCCGTCGCAGCCCATCTCGAGCCCGTGATAGCCGCACACCAGTTGGCCGTCGCGGACAAAGCCCAGCGACAGCGGCGCGCCGCGGTGCGGGCAAAAGTCCTCCACGGCCGCCACCTTGCCCTCCGCGCCGCGATAAAATACGATCTTCTCGCCGCAGATCTGCCGCCCCAACGGCTTGCCATCGATTTCATCCGGCGTGCAGGCCACATACCAGGTATTTTTTGGGTACATCTCGTCTCCTTGTTCTATTTTCAATCCATATTCAGTGCACTGAATGTTGTAAAGTATAGACTGTAAATCCGTAAAGTAAACGCCCCGACCAGATTCTTTTTACGTTGCACCACAACGGCAACAACCGCAGAGGCCATGCAATGCCAGACACAGAGAGCCAATTGATTAACCTGTACGAGCACCCCGGCCACCTGCTGCGCCGCGCGCAACAAATATCGGTGTCGATCTTCCACGATGAGATGGGGGAGGAACTGACGCCAGTGCAGTACGCGATGCTGCGCAACCTGGAGAGCCACGCCGGCATCGACCAGGTATCGCTGTCGGCTATCAGCGGCATCGACACTTCGACCGGCGCCACCGTGTGTGCGCGACTGGAGGAAAAGGGGCTGCTCAACCGCACCGTGATTCCCACCAACCGCCGCCAGCGGGCGCTGACCATCACCGGCGCCGGCGAACGACTGTTGGCCGATCTGATCCCCGGCTCGCAGCGCTTGCGGCGCCGCCTTCTGGCGCCGCTCACCGGCCCGGAACAGCTGCAATTCATGAACCTGTTAACCAAGCTGGTGCAGGAAAACAACGAACAAAGCCGGGCCCCTCTGGCTACGCGCGCGAGTTGAACGCAATCGTCCGATAGTGTTCGGTGATCGCCCAAACGGCTATTAATCGCACACTCCTTACGATACGATAGCCAATGCTGGACACCGGCGCACTACCCATAAGCCGGGCGGCAATCCACACTACATCAAGGAGACACCATGAACCGTTCCCCCCTCACCCACATGGCCGCAGCGCTGCTGCTGGCCGCCACCGCGCCCGCCTTCGCGCAGAATGCCAGCAAGGCCGACGCCATCGCGCTGGTCGACAGGGCCGTGGCCGACATCCAGAAGAAAGGGATCGAGGAGGCATGCAAGGATTTCGCCGATCCCAAGGGAGGCTACATCCTGGGCGAGCTGTATGTGTTCGTGCAGGACGCGGAACTGATGATGACCTGCCATGCGTCCAATCCCAAAATGAACGGTAAAAACATGTCGGAGTTGAAGGACGCGAACGGCAAATACTTCACCAGGGAGATGCGCGACGTCGCCATGTCGAACAAGCCGGGCTGGGTCGACTATGTTTGGGTGAACCCGACCACCAAGGCGCTGGAGCCGAAAACATCGTACATCCGCAAGGCGGCGGACAAGTACGTGGTGGGAGTGGGCATCTACAAAAAATGACGACATGGCGGACCTCGGGTCCGCCATGTCGCCGCTGGTGGCAATGTCAGGCGACAGCCACCAGGCGATCCAGCTTGTCGCCGTCGGCCAGCAGGCTGGCGCTGTCCGAGTCATGTACGATGCGGCCGCGATCGAGCACAATCGCGCGCTGGGTCAGCGACAACGCCAGCCGCGCATGCTGCTCCACCACGATCACCGACATGCCCTCCTCGTGCACCAGCCGCCGTATCACCCGCACCAGTTCCTGCACGATGATGGGCGCCAGGCCCTCCATCGGTTCGTCCAGCAGCAGGATGCGCGGGTTGGTCATCAGCGCGCGGGCGATCGCCACCATCTGCTGCTCGCCGCCAGACAACTGGTTGCCCATGTTGGCGCGGCGTTCGTGCAGGCGCGGAAAGATCTCGTAGACCTTTTGCAGGTTCCAGCGGCCGGGCCGCGCCACCACCGTCAGATGCTCCTCCACCGTCAGCGAAGGGAACATATGCCGTTCCTGCGGCACCCATCCCAGGCCCGCGCGCGAACGCCGGTGCGTAGGCATGCGCGCGATGTCGCTGCCGGCCCAGCGGATGCCGCCGCCGTGCAGGCGCGTCAATCCCATCAGCGTCACCAGCAGGCTGGTTTTGCCGACGCCGTTGCGGCCCAACAGCGCCAGGCTGTCCCCCTCGTTCAGCGCGAACGACACATCTTCCAGCACAATGGACTCGCCATAGCCGGCGGTGACTTTATCGAGCTCCAGTAATTCAGCCATGTTCGGCCTCCCCCAGATAGACTTCCTTGACGCGCGGGTCGGCCGCGATCTCCGCCGGCGTGCCCTCGGTCAGCACTTTGCCGCCCACCAGCACCGTGATGCGGTCGGCGAAGCGGAACACCAGTCCCATATCGTGCTCGATGAACAGCACCGTTACATCGCGCGGCAGCTGCGCCAGCACTTCGAACAGCTCCTTGCTCTCCGCCTGCGGAATGCCGGCGGCCGGTTCGTCCAGCAGCAGGATGCGTGGCCTGGTGGCCAACGCCAGCGCGATTTCCACCAGCCGCTGCTTACCGTAGGCCATGCTGCGCGTGACGCTGTTGGCCTGGTCGGTGAGCTTGAGCGTGGCCAGCAAGGCCATCGCCTCGTCGATCACGTCGGCGTGCTTTGCCACCGTCTTGTACCAGACCGATTGCAGGCCGCGCCGCTCGCAGATCGCCAGCGCCACCGATTCCAGCACCGTCATGCCGGCGAACAGGGTGTTGAGCTGGAAGGTGCGCGTCATGCCGCGCCTCACCCGCTGGTGCTGCGGCAGGTGCGTGATGTCCTCGCCGCCGAGGTAGACCTTGCCGCTGCTGGGCATGAAGCCGCCGGTCAGCAGATTGATGAAGGTGGTCTTGCCGGCGCCATTGGGGCCAATCAGCGCATGGCGCGCGCCCGGTTCGAAGGTCAGGCTCACATCGCTGTTGGCGACGAACGGCCCCCAGCGCTTGGTCAGGCCTTCGGTGCGCAGTGTAATGTCCTGGCTCATGCCTGCTCCTTCCGTTTGAAACGCGATGCCATTTTTTCCAGTCCGCCGAGGATTCCGCCGCGTGCGAACAGCACGATCACCATCAACAGCAGGCCGATATAGAACTGCCAGTAGGCCGGATTGAGGCCGGCGATGTAGTCCTGCGCCAGCATGAACACGGCGGCGCCGACCAGCGCGCCGTACAGGCGGCCCGTCCCGCCCAGCACCAGCATGATCAACAGCTCGGCCGAACGCGGAAAGCCCAGCGAATCCAGTCCGACGAACTGGGTGGTTTGCGCCAGCAGCGCGCCCGCCAGGCCGGCCACCGTGGCGGCCAGCGTGAACACAGCCACCAGGCGGCGGTTGACGTCCACGCCCAGCGCGGGCATGCGGCGCGCGCCCTCGCGGATGCCGACCAGGCTCAGACCGAACGGCGACTTCACCACCCGGCGCAGCACCACGAACACGATGAACAGCACGGCGAAGCTGTAGCAGTAGGCCACGTTGCCGTTCAAATCGAACTCGAAGGCGCCGAACAATTTACCGACCATCATGCCGGACAAGCCATCCACGCCGCCGGTGAGGAAGGACGCCTTGTTGGCCGCCTCGAACAGCATCAGGCCGATGCCCAGCGTAACCATCAGGCGTGTCAAGTCCTGGCCGCGCACCACCAGGAAGGACATGACGAATCCGAACAGACCCGCCACCACGGCGCCGGCCAGCAGGCCGCTAAACGGCTCGCTCCAGCCATGCACCGACAGCAGCCCGGCCGTGTAGGCGCCCAGGCCGAAGAAGGCGGCGTGGCCGAGCGAGACGATGCCGGCATAGCCCAGCATCAAATCCAGCGACAGCGCGAACAGGCCGACGATCATGATCTGGCTGATCAAGACCAGATAGCCGGGGAAGGCGAAATACGCAGCCACCGGCAGCAGCCAGAAGGCGATTTCCAGCGGCGACCAGCGGTCGTCGGGCATACGGAGAAGGCTCATGCTCTGCACCTTGTTGACGGCGACGGGCGCCGGTTTGACTTCAGCTTCGGCGAAGGCGTTCATGCTTTCCTCCTGATCAGGCCTGCCGGGAACAGGATCAGCAGTACCACCATCAAGCCATAGATGACGAAGGCGCCAATCTGCGGCACGTAGTATTTGCCCGCCACGTCGAACACGCCCAGTATCAGCGCCGCCAGCAGCGGCCCCTTGATGGTGCCGGCGCCGCCCACGGCAACCACCAGCAGGAAGTAGACCATGTACTTGATCGGGAAGGTCGGGTCCAGTCCCAGCACGTCGATACCCAGGCCTCCGCCCAGGCCGGCCAGGCCGGAACCCAGCGCGAAGGTCAGGCTGAACACCAGGCCAACGTTGATGCCCAGGCCGGCGGACGCGGTTTGATTGTCCACCGAGGCGCGGATCTGCGCACCGAAGCGCGTGCGCTCGATCAGCAGTCCCAATGCCAGCGTGACCAGCACCACCACGCCTATCAGGAACAGGCGATACGCGCCGACCTCAAGGCCAAACAGCGACACCTGTCCACGCAGCCAGTCCGGCAGCGTGACCGGCTGCTGCGACGGCCCAAACAACCAGGTCGCACCGGCCACCGACATGAAGGTCAGGCCGATCGAGAACAGCACCTGATCCAGGTGGCTGGCGCGGTACAGGCGGCGGTACAGCAAGCGCTCCAGCACCAGCCCGGCCGCGGCCGAGGCCAGGAAAGCCAGCGGCAGCGAAGCCAGGAACGGTACGCCAAGCCGCGACAGCACCGTCACGCTGACATAGCCGCCCAACATGGCAAAGGCGCCGTGGGCCAGGTTAATGAAGTTCATCATGCCCATCGTGACCGACAGGCCGACGCTGATGAGGAACAGCAGGCTGCCGTAGGCGATGCCGTCGAACAGCACACCGGCAAAATTGGCTAGCATTTCCGCCTCCTCGTTTGAATTGTTTTATACATTTTTTGTCTCCACTGCTACTCTACAAACTACATTGAATCATACTCTTTCGATAATCATCGCAATGCCCTGCCCCACGCCTATGCACATGGTGCACAGGGCATAGCGCCCGCCGCTGCGATGCAGCTGGTAGGTTGCGGTGGTCACCAGGCGCGCACCGCTCATGCCCAGCGGATGGCCCAGCGCGATGGCGCCGCCGTTGGGATTGATGCGCGCATCGTCGTCCCGCAGGCCGAGCTGGCGCAGCACGGCCAGTCCCTGCGCGGCAAAGGCTTCATTCAATTCGATGACGTCCATCTGTTCCAGCGTCAGGCCGGTCTGGCGCAACAGCTTCTGCACCGCAGGCACCGGGCCTATGCCCATCACGCGCGGCGCCACGCCGGCCGTCGCCATGCCGACGATGCGCGCCAGCGGTTTCAGGCCGTGTCGCTTGGCTGCGTCGCCGCTGGCGATCAGCAGCGCGCAGGCGCCGTCGTTGATGCCGGAGGCATTGCCGGCGGTGACGCTGCCCTCGGGCCGCACCACGCCTTTCAGCTTGGACAGCGCCTCGATGGTGGTGGCGCGCGGATGTTCGTCCTGCGCGAACACCAGAGGGTCGCCTTTCCGCTGCGGCAGCGACACCGGCACGATCTCGCGCTCGAAGATGCCCTCGGCGATGGCGATGGCGGTCTTGTTCTGGCTTGCCAGCGCAAACGCATCCTGGTCAGCGCGGCTGACGCCATAATCCTGGGCGACGTTTTCCGCCGTCTCCGGCATGGTCTCGACGCCGTAGGCTTCCTTCAGCGCCTTGTTGATGAAGCGCCAGCCCATCGTCGTGTCCTGCAACGCCGCGTTGCGCGAGAACGCCGCATCGGGCTTGCCCATGACGAAAGGCGCGCGTGTCATCGATTCCACGCCGCCGGCGATCATCAGGCAGGCGTCGCCCGCCTGGATCGCCCGCGCCGCCGTGCCGATGGCGTCCATGCCGGAGCCGCACAGGCGGTTGACGGTGGAACCCGGCACCTCCTGCGGCAGTCCGGCCAGCAGCGCCGACATGCGCGCCACGTTGCGATTGTCTTCGCCGGCCTGGTTGGCGCAGCCGTAGATCACGTCATCCACCTGGTCCCACTGCACGTCGGGATTGCGGCGCATCAGTTCCCGCAGCGGCGCCGCGCCCAAGTCGTCGGCGCGCACGTCCTTCAGGGCGCCGCCGTAGCGGCCGATCGGTGTGCGCACGGCGTCGCAGATATATGCTTCGTTCATGTTGTCTCCTCTTATTTCAGCGGCAGCAAAGGCGCGCCGGTGGCCGCTTGCAGCTCTTCAAAACTCAATCCCGGCGCCATCTCGCGCACCACCAGCCCGGCCGGTGTCACATCCAGCACGGCCAGGTCGGTGTAGATGCGGTTGACGCAGGCCACGCCCGTCAGCGGATAGCTGCACTGGCTAACGATTTTGCTTTCACCAGTCTTGGTCTGGTGTTCCATCATGACGAACACCTGCTTGGCGCCGATCGCCAGGTCCATGGCGCCGCCGACGGCGGGTATCGCATCCGGGGCGCCGGTGTGCCAATTGGCCAGGTCGCCGTTGGCCGCCACCTGGAAGGCGCCCAACACGCATACGTCCAGGTGGCCGCCGCGCATCATGGCGAAGGAATCGCCGTGGTGGAAGTAGGCGCCGCCCGTCAGCAGCGTCACCGGCTGCTTGCCGGCGTTGATCAGGTCTTCGTCTTCCTCGCCGGGAGCCGGCGCCGGGCCCATGCCCAGCAGCCCGTTCTCGCTATGCAGGAATACTTCGCGCTCGGCCGGCAGGTGGTCCGCCACCTTGGTCGGCAGGCCGATGCCCAGGTTGACGTAGGCGCCTTCAGGAATGTCCTGCGCCACGCGGGCGGCCATCTGGTCGCGGGTGTATTTGTTCGTCATACCGCCTCCTGCACTACGCGCTGGACAAAGATGCCGGGGGTGATGATCGCTTCGGGATCGAGCTCGCCCAGCGCCACCACCTGTCGCACCTGGGCGATGGTGGTCTTGGCCGCCATCGCCATGATGGGACCGAAGTTGCGCGCCGTCTTGCGGTACACCAGGTTGCCCCAGCGGTCGCCGCGCAAGGCCTTGATCAGCGCGAAGTCCGCATGGATCGGCGATTCCAGCACATAGTGGCGGCCGTCGATCAGGCGCGTCTCCTTGCCCTCGGCCAGCAGCGTGCCGTAGCCGGTCGGCGAGAAGAAACCGCCGATGCCGGCGCCGGCGGCGCGGATGCGTTCCGCCAGGTTGCCTTGCGGGGTCAATTCCAGCTCGATCTCGCCGGCGCGGTACAGCGCGTCGAAATGATGGGAGTCGGCCTGGCGCGGGAACGAGCAGATGATCTTGCGCACCCGTTTGGCCTTGAGCAGCGCGGCCAGTCCCGTTTCGCCATTGCCGGCGTTGTTGTTGACGATGGTGAGGTCGCGCGCGCCCTGCGCGATCAGCGCGTCGATCAGCGCGGACGGCATGCCGGCGTTGCCGAAGCCGCCGATCATGACCGTCGCGCCGTCGTGGATGTCAGCCACGGCGCCCTCCAGTGATGCAAATGTTTTATCGATCATATGCCTGCCTTTTAAGTTCATTGTGCGATAATCGAACTAATGATTGATTACCGCACATCCAGTGTAGCAGCGTAATCGCGCCACGGTCAACAAAAAAACACCTATCGAACTTGCCTACTGCATTAAAATCACGCCATGTCCAAGACCACCAAACCTAAAACCAGCGTCGCCGAGGCTGAGCCGGAGCACGAACCAACCATCTCCGAACAGATCGACGCGCTGACCGATCCCAGTTTCATGACGTCGCTGGCGCGCGGCCTGGCCGTGGTGCGCGCCTTCAGCGATTCGCGTAAGCCGCAGACCATCGCCAATATCAGCCAGAAAACCGGCATTCCGCGCGCCGCCGTGCGGCGCTGCCTGCATACGCTGCGCGAGCTGGGTTATGTGGATGCGGAATTGAACAATTTTTCGCTGCGTCCCAAGGTACTGACGCTGGGTTATTCCTACCTGTCGTCGACGCCGTTGACGGTATCGGCCCAGCCCTACCTGAACAACATCAGCCGCGCACTGAACGAATCGAGCTCGCTGGCGGTGCTGGACGACGATGAAGTGCTCTACGTGGCGCGCGCCGCCACCTCGCGCGTGATGTCGGTGGCGCTCAATACCGGCAGCCGCCTGCCCGCCTACTGCACCTCGTTGGGCCGCGTGATGCTGGCGCACCTGCCGCCGGCGGAGCTTGACCAGTACCTGGCCCGCACCGCGCTGCGGCCGATGACCGAAAACACGGTGGTCAACCAGAAGCGCCTGCGCGAGCTCCTGGCGGGCGTGCGCCAGGCCGGCTACGCCATCAACGACGAGGAACTGGAACTGGGTCTGCGCTCGATCGCTGTACCGGTGCGCGGCGCGTCCGGCACGGTGCTGGCGGCGCTGAACGTGGGCGCGCAAGCGTCGCGCGTCAGCGTCAAGCAGCTGGAAAAAGAGTTCCTGCCCGTGCTGCTGCGCGGGGCACAGGAACTCTCGATACTGCTACCTTAGAAGCTGTGACGCAGGCCGGCCATGACGCCGTTCTGCGTCAGGCCTGCGCCGACGGTGCCGCCCGCATCCAGCGCCACTGCAGATGCGCCGGAGTTCTTCATGCGGCCCAGCGCGCCATACACGGCGGTACGCTTCGACAGGTAGTAGGTCAAGCGGGCCACCACCATGTTGACGTCGGATGAGCTGTTCTTGGTGTCGCGGCGCGCCACCTGCACATCCAGCGTGGACAGCGGCGTCACCGGATAACTGACACCCAGGAAGTACAGGTCCGACTCGGTCACGCCTGTGACTGCGCGCGTGGTGCGGTCGACGATGCCGCCGCCGATCTTGGCCGCGCCCACCTTGGCATAACCGTTGACGGTGATGCGCTTGTCGCTGTTGTCGCTGCTGGTCAGGCCGCCGGCCGCGCCGACGTTGCCGTACATGATGTCGTAGGAAGTGTTCAGGCCATATTCCGGGGTTTCGTAGCCGACCATGCCGGTGATCTGGCGGCAGGCCTTGGAATTGCCGGCCACCTCGCCCGGGCAGCCGGTGGCGGCGGGACCGCCCGCGGCCGACGCATCGCGCCCGGTGCTGTAGGTGGCGCCAACCACGAAGTTGTTGAAGTTGCCCAGGTAGCCGATGGCGTTGTCGCTGCGCGCGTTCGGCAGGTAGGGATCGATGCTGCCGATCGCGAACAGGTTAGGTCCCAGCACATCGCCCTTCATCGAGGCGATATAGGTCATGTTGATCTGGCGGCCCAGCGTCACCGTGCCGAACGCGCCCTTCAAGCCCACCGACGCCTGGCGGCCGAACAGGCGGTTGCCCTGCCCCATGGTGCCGGTATCCATCGACAGACCCATCTCCAGCGTGAACACGGCCTGCAGGCCATCACCCAGGTCTTCGGCGCCGCGGAAGCCCAACCGCGAAGGGAAGGAACCGGTCAGCGACGGCATCTTGGTGATGCTGGCGCCGGCGGCATTGGCGTTGGTCGTATAAACCAGGCCTGTGTCTACAAGGCCGTACACCGTGACGCTGCTTTGCGCCATGGCGCCGGTTGCGCTGACCCCAGCCAGCAGCGCCGCAGCGCATCGGATTGCGTTCTTCATTCCAGTCTCCTGTTGTTATTGAATACGTGATTTTTAATGACGTGCGATTATCGAACAATAGGTTGTTAATCGCACATAGATTGGATACTATGCAGGAAGCGCTGCGCTGTCAACCAACGCCGCGTGGCAGAATTGAGTCCCGCCACCGCATCCACTAGCCGCGCCGGGCCATTCTTCATAGAGAAAACAGAAACGCACAGGAGACCAACATGACGTTGAAAAAATTTGTAGCAATCGCGACACTCGCCACCACCGCGTGGTCGGCGATGCCGCTGGCGCAGGCCCAGGACACCATCAAGATCGGCGTGATCGCCGCCTTCTCCGGCCCCTTCGCCGATTACGGCAAGCAGATGGAGGGCGGCATCAAGGCGTGGATGGCGCAGAACGGCGCCACAGTGGCCGGCAAGAAGATCGAGATCATCTACAAGGACACCACCGGCCCCTCGCCCGAAATCGCCAAGCGGCTGGCGCAGGAGCTGGTGGTGCGCGACAAGGTCGACTTCCTGGCCGGCTTCGGCCTGACGCCGGAAGCGCTGGCCGTGGCCCCTATCGCCGAGCAGGCGAAGAAGCCGATGATCATCATGAACGCCGCCACTTCCGTCATCACCACCAAATCCAACTACATCGCGCGCTTTTCGATGACGCTGCCGCAAATCTCCGCGCCGATGGCGACATGGGCGGCGAAGAACAACATCAAGAAAGTTGTGACGCTGGTGGCGGACTACGGTCCCGGCATCGATGCCGAAACGGCGTTCAAGAATGAACTGGTCAAAGGCGGCGGCGCGGTGACGGAGGCGATCCGCGTCCCGCTGCGCAATCCGGAATTCGCGCCCTACATCCAGCGCATCAAGGACGCCAAGCCGGACGCGGTGTTCATCTTCGTTCCGGCCGGAGAGCAAGGCATCGCCTTCATGAAGGGCTACCGCGAGCGCGGGCTGGCCGCTGCTGGCATCAAGGTCATCGCCACCGGCGACCTGACCGACGACCATGTGCTGCCGGCCATGGGCGACGCCACGCTGGGCGTGATCACCACTTTCCACTATTCGGCCGCGCACAAGTCGCCGGAGAACACTGCATTCCTGAAGAGTTTTGCGACGGCCAATCCGGGAGCGGGACGTCCGAACTTCATGGCCGTGGCGGCGTATGACGGCATGGCGGCGATCTACGAGGTGACGCGCAAATTGAACGGCAAGATCGACGGCGACCAGGCGATGGCCATCCTGAAGACCATGCAGCTCAACAGCCCGCGCGGACCGATCAGCATCGATCCGCAAACCCGCGACATCGTGCAGACGGTCTACGTGCGCAAGGTCGAAAAGGTCGGCAGCGAATTCTATAACGTCGAATTCGACCAGTTCACCAACCAGAAAGACCCAGGCAAGTAAGCCGCCCGCCCTGCTACTTGCAGCTGAAGCTGGCCGCATCTTCGATACTGCCGCTGCCGTTGTATTTCGCCACCTGCGGATAGGGGCACAGCGGCCGGGTGCGCGTCGCCGACCACGAAGCCGGGACGTCGGCATTGGCGCCGCCGGCGTTGCCCGCGCCGCGCACACTTGCCACAACGCGCTCCGGCGCCTGGCCCTTCTCCACCCAGTTCACCAATGGCGTCAACATGTCGAATTGGTCGGTCGCCGGGCCGCCGGAACAATGGTTCATGCCCGGCACCCGGAAGAAGCGCGCAAAGCTGGAGGCTTCGCCGCCGTTGGCCGCGCGCAGATTGTCGTACCACGCCGTGGTGTCGTCGCTGGAGAAGATCGGATCGCTGGTGCCGTGGTACAGCATCATCTTGGCCCCACGGTTCTTAACGGTGCTGTAGTCGGTCAGGTGCGGCGGCAGCATGAAGGACATCGCGCTTTCGGTATAGACACCGTCGGTCGCCGCGACCTGCGCCAGCAGCGTGTCGATGCTGGATGTCAGCGCGAAGCTGGCGCCGTTGAAAGTGGCCGGATTCACGGGCGGCACCTTCCAGATCATCGCCACCGCGCCCGAGTCGAGCTGCAATGGACTGTAGAACTTCCAGAACGCCCAGTTGCCGGTGCCCAGGCCCGAGTCATACGGGAAGCTTGAATAGAACTTGCTCTTGGCGCTGGTGGCGGCGCCCATGAACAACTGCCCGATTGCCGACTTCTGCGCGGTGCTGAGACAGCTGCCGTCGCGGCCTTGTGCTCCGCAGGACGGAACGTCACGCTCCAGGCTAAAGGCAGCCTGGCAGGCGCCGGTGTCCTGCACCAATCCATCCTTCACGCCATCGAGCGCATCACACTTGTCCAGCACCGCGTTCGACACCAGCGCGCGTTCGGCGGGAGTAAAGCCGGTCGACAGGTCGCCCTGCGTGGTCGCCAGCGCCGCGTAGGACTGGCCCCCGGCGATGTTGGCGATCGCCGCCAACGGCAGCCGGAAGCCGGGATCTCCGACCAGATAGCCATCGAACTGTTCGCCGTAACGGGACGCCGCCACCATGGTGTGACGGCCGCCGTTGGAACAGCCGCCGAAGTACGACCGGTCCGGCCCCTTGCCGTAGGCGGTCTGGATCACGTTCTTGGCCATCGGCGCCAGCTTGCCCGAAGCCTGGTAGCCGTAGTCCAGCCGCGCCTGCGGATCGAGGCCAAATAACGGCGTCGCCGCGCCGTGGCCGGCGTCGGAACTGATGACCGCAAAGCCCTGGTTCAACGCGTTGTCCAGTTGCCCACCGCCGCCGACATCGCCGGTCGCAGTGACCACTGAGCCATCCAGGCCCCCATTTGCCTGGTAAAAGAAGCGGCCGTTCCAATCCACCGGCAGGCGCATCTCGAAACCGATCGCGTAGTTTTGTCCATCCACAGGGCCCACGCGCTGGTACATCGATCCCTTCAGCAGGCAATGCGCCGGTACCGGCTTGCCGGCAACCGTCAGCACACCGGCAGCCACTGAGGCCGCGCTGGCGATCGTCGTATTCGGATAGGCGATCTTGCTTGCCAAATCCGTGCAGGTCGATAGCTTGGCGCCGCTGGCTGCGGCCAACTGCGGCAGCGCCGCCGTGGCGTCGGGAACAGCGCCGCCATTTCCTCCACAAGCACTCAAGGTCGCAGCCGACAGGCAAAGCGCCGCCAGCGGCGCGCCGTTCAAGACACGTCGTTCGTTCATCATGAGGAATCTCCTTAGTTAGGGCTGACGTCGCGCAGCACGGCGATCGGCTCGTTCACCAGCTTGCCGTTGACCTTCTTCACTTCGCGGATGTACATGTTCTGCACGATGTCGCGCGTGGCCGGGTCGATGCTGATCGGTCCACGCGGACTGTCGCGCTTCATCCCAGCCAACACCTGCATCGCCTTGTCGCCATTGACGGCGCCGCCGAGTTTGCGGACGGTCTCGTAGATCATGCCCATCGTGTCGTAGGCCGCCACCGTGACGAAGGTGGCCGGTGGCCGGCCCGGATTGGCCTGCGCGTAGGATTTGAGGAAGGCCTTGTTCGTGTCGTTGTCCAGCGTGGGCGCGTAGTTCAGCACCGTCACCGCGCCCAGCGCGCGATCGCCCAACGCCTCCAGCGTCGGCGTCTCGCTGGTCATGTCGCCCACGCCAAGGAATTTGATGCCGGCTTTGTCCAGGCCCTTGTCGCTGAAGGCTTTCAGCAGGCCGATGCCATCCTCCACGCCGGGCGCGAAGAAGAACAGCGCATCGGGTTTTTCATCCTTGATACGCTGGATAAAGGGGGAATAGTCGGGATTGGCCAGCGGCGCCCGTGCCGAGCCCACCACCTTGCCGCCGCCGGCGCTGAACTCCTTGGTGAAACGCGCTTCCGCATCCAGTCCGGTGCTGTAGTCGCTGACCAGGGTGTAGACCTTGCCGATCTTGTTCTTCGCGGTCCAGGCGCCGAACGGCCCGGTCATCTGGTGCATCGTCATGCTGGTGCGCAGCATGTACGGCGACTTGGCGGTGATGCCATTGGTGACCGCGTTCATGACGATCATCGGCATCTTGGCCTGCGTGGCGATGGGCGCCACCGCCATCGCGCTCGGCGTCAGCGAGAAGCCGATCAGGAAGCTCACGTGATCTCGCGTGATCAGCTCCTGGGCCGCCCGCTTGGACTGGTCAACATTGGTGCCGCCGTCATCGCGGTAGATGATCTCGATCTTCCTGCCGGCCACCTGGTCGCCATACTGCAACATATAGGTCTTGATGCCGTCCTCGAACGGTTTGCCGGTGTTGGCGAACGGCCCGGTGAGCGCGGCAATGACGCCGATGCGGATGGGTTCCTGGGCCAAAGCCTGGCCCGCCAACAGTACAGTGGAAAGTACGGCAATAGGTGCGCAGCGTTTCATCGTGTCTCCTCGATGGTTGGTGTTGAGATAATTAGTTATGTTTTATAATGATTATAGACTATACGCATTTTTGCGACTTTGCAAGCATCAGGATGGCCGGAGGGGCGCTTCTTTGTTAGAATCGGACCATGACCACGCAGCCCAAAAAAAAGAAACCAACATTGATGGACGCCGTCCAGGAGGCGGCGGAGCAGCCGCTGGACCAGAGCATGCTCCTGGGTCTGGTGGGCTATAACTGCCGCCGCGCCTACATCAACATCCTGCCGTTGTTTGAAAAGCGGATGGCGAAGTACGAGCTGCGGCCAGTGGATTTCAGTGTATTGAGCCTGCTGAAGGCGAATCCCAACATCAACCAGAAACGGCTATCGGACGCGGTGAACGTGTCGCCGCCCAACCTCGCCATCCTGCTCGACAAGCTGCAGGAACGCGGACTGCTGCTGCGCCAGCGTAGCCCGCTGGACCGGCGCTCGCAGACGCTGGCGCTGACGCCCGCAGGCCTGAGCATGTGCGCCAAGGCGGAAAAGACCGCCAGCGAGTTGGAAGCAGATGCGACGTCCGCGCTGACCGACGCCGAGCGCGCGCAGCTCGTCAAGCTGCTACAGAAAATCTACCTGGAGTGAACGGCGCCGTGGGCGTTCACAATACGATGGCGCTCAAGGAACGCAGCAGCGTCCGCAGTTGCGCGTGCAATTCGCTGCGCTCGTCGACGCCAAGTTCGCTCAACATCGCGCGCTCCAGCTCCGCCACCGCGGCGTCGCCCTGCCGCAGCAAGACGCTACCCTCCGCGCTCAGGCGCAAATGAATAATACGGCCATGATTGGCGTCGGCCTGGCGCACCACCCAACCGCGCGCCTCCATCGCCTTGACCATCTCGTTGGCCGATTGTGGTGAAATCATCGAGCGTTCGGCCAGCTGCGCATTGGACAGCTGCTGCTGGGTGTTAAGCACGGACAGCGCCGTGTACTGGGCCGCCGTCATACCCAGCAGCCCAAGACTGTCGCGCAGGCGCCGACTCAATACATGGTCGATGCGGCCTATCAGATAGGCGATGCCGCTAGGTTTGTCGTGTGCGGCGGCTGGCAGGTTTTTTTTCATCGTCATCCAAAATCCAAAGAGCACACAAAAAGCGCTTGCCTTGCATGCCAGGCAGATTATATTATAAGTCACGTATCAGGCAACCTGATATTAACCTAACATAAAGTGAGACTGAGATGAGCCAATACAACAACCGCTGGAGCACCGTAAAAGTCGAGATCACCGGCGGCATCGCCTGGGTGATCCTGAACCGCCCGGAAAAGCGCAACGCCATGAGCCCGACGCTGAACCGCGAAATGATCGACGTGCTGGAAACCCTGGAGCTGGATCCCGAAGCCGAAGTGCTGGTGCTGACCGGCGCCGGCGACAGCTGGACCGCCGGCATGGACCTGAAGGAGTACTTCCGCGAAAACGACGGCAAGCCGGAAATCTTCCAGGAGAAGCTGCGCCGCGACTGCTCGCAGTGGCAATGGAAACTGCTGCGCATGTACAGCAAGCCGACCATCGCCATGGTCAACGGTTGGTGCTTCGGCGGCGCGTTCTCGCCGCTGGTCGCCTGCGACCTGGCCATCTCCGCCGACGAAGCGGTGTACGGCCTGTCGGAGATCAACTGGGGCATCCCACCCGGTAACCTGGTCAGCAAAGCGGTCGCCGACACCATGGGCCACCGTCAGGCGCTACACTACATCATGACCGGCGACACCTTCACCGGCAAGGAAGCCGCCGCAATGGGCCTGGTCAACAAGAGCGTGCCGCTGGCGCAGCTGCGCGAAGCGACCATCGAACTGGCGGAAAAGCTGCTGGCCAAGGCGCCGACCGTGCTGCGCATCGCCAAGCATGGATTCAAGCGCTGCCGCGAACTGACCTGGGAGCAAAGTGAAGACTACCTGTACGCCAAAGTCGACCAGTCCAACTACCGCGACCCGGAAAAAGGCCGCGCCCAGGGCCTCAAGCAGTTCCTGGACGATAAGACCATCAAACCAGGCCTGCAAACCTACAAGCGCGCATAAGACGCCCACCACGCCAAGAACACAGGAGATACGCCATGCTTGAAGCCCGTTTGCTGATCGGAGGCCTGGACCAGGCCTCATCCACCGGCGCCACTTACCAGCGCCTCAACCCGGCCACCGGCGACACCGCCTCGGTGGCCGCCGCCGCCACGCTGGACGATGCCGACGCCGCCGTCGCCGCCGCGCAGGCGGCCTTCCCCGGCTGGTCCGCCACCGCGCCGGGCGAACGTCGCCGCCTGCTGCTCAAGGCGGCCGACTGTCTGCAAGCGCGGGCCCCCGAGTTCATCGCGGCCGGCGTGGCCGAGGCGGGCGGCGTGGCCGGCTGGTACGGCTTCAACGTGATGCTGGCGGCCTCCATGCTGCGCGAAGTGGCTTCGCTGACGACCCAGATCGCCGGCGAGATAATCCCCTCCGACGTACCTGGCCTGATGGCGATGGGCATGCGCCAGGCTTGCGGCGTGGTGCTGGGCATCGCACCGTGGAACGCGCCGGTGATCCTGGGCACGCGCGCCATCGCCACGCCTCTGGCCTGCGGCAATACGGTGGTGCTCAAGTCGTCCGAGGTCTGCCCCGCCGTGCACAGCCTGATCGGCAAGGTGTTCGAGGACGCCGGCTTCCCGGCCGGCGTGGTCAACGTCATCAGCAACGCACCGCAGGACGCCGCCGCCGTGGTGGCGCACCTGATCGCCAATCCGGCCGTCAAGC
This sequence comes from Duganella sp. GW821-FHT07G03, assembly GCF_059418605.1. Classification (NCBI taxonomy): domain Bacteria; kingdom Pseudomonadati; phylum Pseudomonadota; class Betaproteobacteria; order Burkholderiales; family Oxalobacteraceae; genus Duganella; species Duganella sp. GW821-FHT07G03. The sequence continues at coordinate 189,885 of NZ_JBWKQE010000010.1, read as the reverse complement.
GCATCAACTTTACTGGTTCGACCAAGGTGGGACGCATCATCGCCCAGCAGGCCGCGCAGCATCTGAAGCCGGTGGTGCTGGAATTGGGCGGCAAGAATCCCCTACTGGTGCTGGACGATGCCGACCTCGATGAAGCGGTGCAGGCGGCCGCCTTCGGCTCCTTCTTCAACCAGGGCCAGATCTGCATGTCGACCGACCGCATCATCGTCGACAACAAGGTGGCCGACGCCTTCGTCGAAAAACTGCGCATCAAGACCGCCGGCCTGCCCGCCGGCAAACCGGGCCAGGAAGGCGCGATATTGGGCGGCATGGTAGACGCTTCGGCAGCCACCCGCGTGGCGGCCATGATCGCCGACGCGCAGGCCAAGGGCGCGCGCATCGTCTGCGGCAGCGCCGCCAGCGACGGCAACCTGCTGCAACCGGCCATCATCGACCACATCACGCCGGCCATGACGGTGTACCAGGAAGAGTCGTTCGGCCCCATCGTCGGCATCATTCGCGTCGATGGCGACGAGGCTGCGCTGGCCGAGGCCAACGCCAGCGAATATGGCTTGTCCGCCGCCGTCTTCAGCCGCGACATCTCGCGCGCGCTGGCACTGGCGCGACGCATCGAATCGGGCATCTGCCATATCAACAGCTCCACCGTGGCCGATGAAGCGCAGATGCCGTTCGGCGGCGTCAAGGCCAGCGGCTACGGGCGCTTCGGCGGCAAGGCCGGCATCGCCGAATTCACCGACCTGCGCTGGATCACCATCCAGAGCGGCCACCGCCACTACCCGGTCTGATGGAGGAGCACGCGATGACGCAGCTCCCCTCCACCACCGCGACGCTGGACCTGTCGCGCTATCGCCCGGTGCGCGTCGGCGGCGCGCCGGTGCGGATCGAGTCCGACGCCCAAGGCACCTGGCGCCTGGCGTCGGAGGAAGCGCTGGGCGCCTATCCCGACCGCATCACCGATTGCCTGGTACGCGGCGCCGAGCGCCATCCCGACCGCACGCTGGCCGCGCGGCGCGGCGCCGGCGGCGCCTGGCAGCACCTCAGCTACCGCCAGATGCTGGAACAGGCGCGCGCCGTCGGCCAGGCCTTGCTGGACCGGGGCCTGTCGGCCGAACGTCCGCTGATGATCTTGTCCGGTAACGATCTGCAGCACCTGCAGCTGGCGCTGGGCGCGCTGTATGCCGGCATACCGTATTGCCCGGTCTCGCCCGCCGCATCCGGCGCTACCACCGACCACGCCAAGCTGACCCACTTCGTGCGCCATCTGACGCCCGGCATGATCTACGCCACCGACGGCGGCGCCTGCGCGGCGGCATTGGCGGCGGCGGTGCCGGACGACGTCGAGATCGTGATCGGCCATGGCGACGCCGGCCGCGCCAGCACGCCGCTGGCGCAGCTGCTGGTGACCGTACCGCGCACGGTGGACGCGGCCAACGCCGCCGTCGGCCCGCACACCATCGCCAAATTCCTGTTCACGTCGGGATCGACCAAGTTGCCCAAGGCGGTGGTCACCACCCAGCGCATGTTGTGCGCCAACCAGCAGATGCTGCTGCAAAGCTTCCCTGCCTTCGGCGACAAGCCACCGGTGCTGCTGGACTGGCTGCCCTGGAGTCACACGTTTGGCGGCAGCCATAACGTCGGCATTGCGCTGTACAACGGCGGCAGTTACTACATCGACGACGGCAAGCCCACCGCGCGCGATTTCGCCGTCACGGTGCGTAACTTGAAGGAGATTGCGCCGACGGTGTTCTTCAATGTGCCCAAGGGTTGGGAGCTGCTGACGGCCGCGCTGGACGAGGACCCGGAGCTGTGCCGTCATTTCTTCTCGCAGATGGAGCTGTTCTTCTTCGCCGGCGCCGGCCTGTCGCAGGCCGCGTGGGATGCGCTGGAGCGCGTCAGCGAAAGCCGCTGCGGCCAGCGGATCCGCATCATGGCCGGCCTGGGCATGACGGAGACGGCGCCCTCCTGCACCTTCACCACCGGCCCGGTGATGATGGCCGGTTACGTCGGCCTGCCGGCGCCGGCCTGCGAGGTCAAGCTGGTGCAGGTAGAAGGCAAGTACGAGGCGCGCTTCCGAGGCCCGCACGTCATGCCAGGCTATTGGCGCGCGCCACAAGCGACCGCCGACGCCTTCGACGAGGAAGGCTACTACCGCAGCGGCGACGCAGTACGCTTCGTCGATCCGGCGCTGCCGGAACTGGGCTTGATGTTCGACGGCCGCATCGCCGAGGACTTTAAACTCAGCAGCGGCACTTTCGTCAGCGTCGGGCCGTTGCGGGCGCGTGTCATCAGTGCCGGCGCGCCCTACATCCAGGACGTGGTGGTAGCCGGCATCGATCGTGACAGCATAGGCTTGCTGGTATTCCCGCGCCTGGACCAGTGCCAGTTGCTGTCCGGGCTGGGCGCCGATGCGGATGTCGCAGAGGTCCTCGCCAGCGCCCCGGTACGCAGCCACTTCCAGCAACTGCTGGCGAAGTTGAACGCCGTAGCGACCGGATCTGCATCCCGTGTCGAACGCATGCTGCTGCTGGAGGAAGCGCCATCGGTGACGGCCGGCGAACAGACCGACAAGGGGTCGATCAACCAGCGCCTGGTGCTGGAGCGGCGCGCGGCGCTGGTGGCGGCGATGTATGAAGGAAGGAATGCGGCGGTGTTGACCGCCGCCTGAACTTACTTGCCTTTGTAGATGCCGGCTTCCAGGATGATGTCGCCCTGCTTGACGAAGTAGGTCGACTTCTTTTCGATTTCGCCGGTGGCCGGGTTGTTGTAGCGGTAGTCGACCCAGCCCTTGCCCTTGGCCTTGGCAGTGTCGATAATTTCCTTGCGGAACAATTTTCCGTCCGCGTCAGGCAGCACCACCATGTTCTTGCCAACCAGCTTGGCGTTGGTCGGGTGCGCCAGCTGGGTGCCGTCCATCGCCCGCACGGTCAGGTAGGTGTTCTCGTTGATGAACTCGGGATTTTTGTTGTTGACTTCCTTGATCAGCGCGTCCTTGCCGTTCTTCTGCAGATAGCTGGCGCCCTTGTCCACCATCGCCACGGCGGCGGCGGCAGTGTCGGCGGCCAGCGCCGGCAAGGAGGTCAGCGCGGTCGCGGCCAGCAATACGGACAGGATAGTATTCTTCATTTTGTGTCTCCGAAAGTAGTAAAGCGCCGCTGCAACGGCGGCAAGGCACTATATCAGTTCTACACCGGGGCCCGGCAGCTCCCCGGCTACGTGATTTCCCTTATTGGCGACGGCCTAACGCAGCCGTTCCAGCATCAGGAAGTACCACATCCCCAGCGCCAGCATGTGCCGCCCCAGCCAGTCGCCGACCGGCGCCCGCACATGGCTGAAGCGCTGGAAAACGTCGAACTGGTCCATCGTTCCCGCGATGGCCTTGGCCATGACCTCGCCCACGATGTGCGAGGTGGCCAGCCCGTGCCCCGAGTAGCCTTGCGCGTACCACACATTGTGCGCCAACTTGCCCAACTGCGGAATCCGGTTGATGACGATGCCCATGTCGCAGCTCCACTGGTAGTCGATCTCCACCCCGCGCAGCTGCGGGAAGGTGCGCTCGATGCACGGCCGCAGCTCGGCCGCGATGTCGCGCGAAGCCTTGCCCGAATAGTTGGCGCCGCCGCCGAACAGCAGCCGGCCGTCGGCCGTGGTGCGGTAGTAGTCGAGCACGAAGCGGCTGTCGTACACCGCCACGTCCTGCGGATTGATCTGCCGCGCCAGCTCGCCTAGCGGCGCGGTGGCGACGATGCCGCCGGCGGCCGGGAAAATCATGCCGCCCAGCTTGCGCCGCTCCAGCTTGTGGCTGACGTCGCCCGCCAGCAGGATCTGGTCGGCGACGATGCGCCCGCCCTCCAGCCGAAGCGACGGCGTGGCGCCGTGGATAATCTCCAGCACCGGCGATTGCTCGAAGATCAGGCCGCCCAGGCTCGCCAGCGCGCACGCCTCGCCCAGACACAAGTTGAGCGGATGCAGGTGCAGATTGCGCTGGTTGTAGATGCCGCCGTGGTACAAGGGCGTGGCCAGGAAGCGGCCCATGTCGCGCGCCTCGACCAGTTCCACCATGTCGCCCATGTCGCGCCGGACCAGCTCTTCATACGTCGCGCACATCGCATGCATGTCGCCTGGCTTGTAGGCGGCATGGAAGTGGCCATGTTTAAGGTCGCACTCGATGCCGTACTTCGCGATGCGTTGGCGAATGATGTCCTGCCCACGCCAGCGCAGGTTCCAGATGAAGTGCTCGGCCACCTGGCGCCCGGCCTGGCGCGTGAGCTGCCGCAGGATGGCGCCGTCGCCCGACAGGCTGCCCGTGACCTGCCCGCCGTTGCGGCCGGACTGGCCCCAGCCGATGCGGTGTGCCTCGACCAGCGCGACCCGCTTGCCCTGCTCCGCCAACTCCAGCGCCGTGGCCAGGCCGGTGAAGCCGCCGCCGATGATGGCGACGTCGACCCGTACCTCGCCCTCCAGCTTGGGATAGCGCGCCGTGCTGTTGGCGGTGGCGTTGTAGTACGAATGGATGCGCTCGGTACTCATGCCAGCTCCAGGTAGCGTTGCAGCTCCCAGTCCGTGACGCTCTGGTTGAACTGGGCCACTTCCCATTGCCGGGTCTGGACGAAATGGCGCACGAACTCCTCGCCCATCAGTTCACGCGCCAGCGGCGAGCGGTCCATCGCGGCGGTGGCCTCGGCCAAGGTGCGCGGCAGGCGTTCAACCTGTTCGGCGCCGCGGTTGGCGCCCGTCACAGGCGGCAATTCCAGCGCCAGCTTGTGCTCGATGCCGTACAGTCCGGCAGCCAGCGCGGCGGCGATCGCCAGATAGGGGTTGGCGTCGGCGCCGGCGGTGCGGGTCTCCAGCCGCATGCTGTGGCAGCTGCCGGGGATCACGCGCAGTGCGGCGTTGCGGTTGTCCACCGCCCAGGTCGGCTTGACCGGGGCCAGGTGATGGTCCACCAGCCGCTTGTAGCTATTGATGAACGGGGCCAGCATCGGCAGCAGATGCGGCAGGCAATGCAGCTGGCCGGCGATGAAGTGGCGCATGGTGTTGCTCATGCCGTGCTCACCGCGTTCATCATGGAAACAGTTGCGGCCGTCCCGCCACAGGCTCTGGTGCAGGTGCTGGCCGCAGCCGGCGTAGTCGGTCGAATACTTGGCCATGAAGGTGTTCAGCAGGCCGTGGCGGCGGCCGATCTCGCGCACCGATTCCTTGAACAGCACGGCGCGGTCGGCGGTCTTGAGGGCGTCGCCGTAGCGGATCGCAGCCTCGAAGTTGCCGGGGCCAGCCTCGGTGTGCAGCGCTTCCAGCGGCACGTCGATGGCGTTCAGGCTGGTGAACAGTTCGCGCACGAAGGCTTGCCGCGCGCCGAGGCGGAATGGCGAGTAGTTGGTCATGCCGTGGGTGGCGGTCTGCAGGTCGCGGTAGCCCTTGGCGCGCACCGACACTTCGGTCTCGTCCAGCACAAACCATTCGAACTCGGCGCCCACCTGGGCCGAATAGCCGAGAGCGTCGGCCTTGGCCAGCACCCGCTTTAGCACCTGGCGCGGGCAGATCGGCAACGGCGTGCCATCGGCGCGGGTGTGCTCGCCGAGGATCAGCCAGCAGTTGTCGTCCCATGGCAGCTGACGCGCGGTGGCCGGGTCCAGCACCAGGCCGATGTCGGGAAAGCCGGTATGAAAACCGGTGAAGCTGACCTGCTCGTACAGCTGGTCCTGGATATCCCAGCCGAACACGGCGCTGGCGATGGTGCCGCCGCCGTCCAGCATGCTGGCGATCTTTTCGCCGGACAGGTGCTTGCCACGGCTGACGCCGTCGATATCGGTGACGAGGAAACGGGCGTAGGGCTGGCCTGCCAGCGAGTCTTTGGAAAAAGTCGGGTTCATGTGTAGTGCTCTCGATGCGGTTGGTCCTGCGGACGCGCAGGCGCACGCCACCGGCGCGAACGCCGGTGGACGGATGGGACGGGTGTGGGAGCCGGGAGAACTTAGGTGACGTCGGGCGGCGCTTCAGGGCGTGGCTTGGCCAGGCGTCCCTGTTCGTTCAACAGCATCATGTGGCTGGCCAGCGCGTGATGGCAGATCAGGCGGTGGCTCTCGAACAGCTCGGCATGGGCCGGATCGCGCATGATCGATTCGATCAGCAGATGGTGGTCGAGGATGGTCATGGTGCGCGCCATGACGCCGCAGTGGTCCTTGTCGACATACGGCACCAGGAACTGGATGGCGTCGGTCAGCAGGGCTTTCACTTGCAGGTCGATCTCATGTTCCAGCGCCTTCAGCGCCGGCACCGAGGACAGCAGCGTGATCAGCTCGCTCACGCCCGGCACCTGCTGGTACAGCGGCTTGACGGCCGCATAGACCATGCCGAGATAACGGATCAGATCGGTGCAACCAGTCTTGGACGGATGGATGGCGGCCACCGCATCCTTGACCTGTTGCAGCCACTGGCTGGCGAGCGCGTGCACGACCGCTTCCTTGTTGGGAAAGTATTCGTACAGACCACCCACCGACAGGCCCGCCGCCTCCGCGATGCGCTTGGTGGTGAGCTTGCCGAGGCCGCCGCGCGCGATTTCCTGTCCGGCCGCCTTGAGGATGACCTCGATCGTCTTGATGCCGCGCTCCTGCTGCGGAACGCGCCGCTTGGCGGCAGGCTTGACGGCGGCCTTGGCGCTGGCCGGCGCCACCTGGGCGAGGGATTCTTTTTTGTGCATACGTTTCAATGACTGTTCGAAGAGCGGCGCAGAGCGCCGATTATGCCACAGCAGTTCAAGCTGCCGGGCCCATGGTGGGAAAGCGTTCGATGAACAGTTTCGAGGTGCCGGCCCGCGCGTGGTTGGCGCCGATCCGGAACACCGTCTCGTCGTCGTAGGCGTTGGCGACGATCTGCATGCCGGTCGGCACGCCCAGCTCGGACAGGCCGGTCGGCACCGCCATCACCGGATAACGGTTGAGCAGGTTGAACGGCGGCGTCAGGCACCAGCCCAGGTAGGCGTCGATCTGGTGGCCGTTGATATCGAGCATGGGTTCGGCCACCGGGTCCTGGTCTGCGGCCAGGTCGGTGGTCAACATCGAGGCGCAGATGAAGGCGCTGTAGCCCTTGCCCCACACTTTCTCCTGCATCTCGCGCTGCAAACGCTGGCCCAGGGCCGCGCTCGGCATGATCGAGGCGCGCGGTCCGCCGGCCTTTTCGTACAGGTCGGCGGTGTAGCTGTTCAGCTTGTGCGCTTCGGCGTGCGGGATGTCGCGCATGAACTCGTCCACGAACAGCGCCCGCAAGCCTTCCAGCAGGACGTTGTTGATTTCTTCCAGGTCCCAGTTCAGCGCCACCTCCTCGATCACCGCGCCGCGCTCGCGCAGGCCGTCCAGCGCCGTCATCATGTTGCGGCGGATGTCGTCCGCCAGCGCCGGATGGCCGAACGCCGGGCTATAGGCGATGCGCATGCCGCGCAGGTCGCCGTATTCGGTCGGCAGCGGCGTGAACGGCAACGTGGTGTAGGAGTTCGGATGCGGCCCGCCCAGCACGTTTTGCATCAGCACCAGGTCGTCGAAGGTGCGCGTCATCGGCCCTTCCACCGCTTGCGCCATGTATTCGTCGCCGGGCGCGCAGGCCAGGCGGCCGAACGGTGGCTTGTAACCGTAGACGCCGCACAGCGATGCCGGCAGGCGGATCGAACCGGCCATGTCGCTGCCGGTGGCCAACGGCGCCACGCCGGCAGCCAGCGCCGCGCCGGAGCCGCCGCTGGAACCGCCGCAGGAATACGCCGTCGCCCACGGATTGCCGGTCACGCCGTACAGCTTGCTCCAGGTATGGCCCAGCACGCAGAATTCCGGATTGGTGGCCTGAAAGTACGGGATCGCGCCCGCCTCCAGCAGCTTGTCGACGATGGGATGGTTCTCGGTGGCGATCTTGTCGCGGTAGACCAGCGAGGCCAGCGGACGCGGCCAGCCCTTGACGCTGGTCTCTTCCTTGATGATGACCGGCACGCCTTCCAGCGGACGGGCCGTGCCTTCCGCATAGCGGCGGCGCGCTTCCAGCGCCATCGCGCGGGCGGCGTCCAGGTGCAGGCTGGCGGCGCAGTTCACCGTCGCTTGTTGGCGATGGGCGGCTTCGATCAGCGTTTCCAGGTAGTCGGCCGGGTCCAGCGTTCCGGTGCGAAATTGCGCCAGCAGTTCGGTGGCGGGCAGATAGTTTGCGTGTTGCATGAAATTTCCAGTCTTTATTCGTCGGTTGCGGCCGCTTGGGCCGGGTAAAACGCCGCGTCCGGGCGGGGCAGCCACCAGTCGTGGATGCGCGGCTGGTGATCGAGGATGACCATCTTGCTACGGCGGAAGGCGTCCAGGCCCTGCCGGCCCAGCTCGCAGCCCAGGCCGGACATCTTGCTGCCGCTGAAAGGCAGCGCATCGTTGTCGATCAGCGGGTTGTTGATCCAGACCATGCCCGACTCCAGCCGGTTGGCCGCTTCCATGGCCTCGGCCAGGTCGGTGGTGAAGACCGAGGCGCCCAGGCCGAATTCGGAATCGTTGGCCAGCCGCAGCGCCTCGTCGAAGTCGGCCACGCGGCAAATTGCCGCCACCGGGCCGAAGCATTCTTCGCGCATGATGGCCATCTGCGGCGTAACGCCGGTGAGGATGGTCGGCTCGTAGAACCAGCCTGGCGGGCAGTCCGGCGGTATGCGGCCGCCGCAGACGATCTGGGCGCCCTGCTCCACCGCCTGCTGCACCAGCCGCGCCACCTTGTCGCGTGCGGCCTGGCTGACCAGCGGACCGATCTCCGCCATGCCCATGCCGTCGCCGACGCGCAGCTGCACTGTGCGGCGGGCGAACTCGGCGACAAACGCATCGTGGATCTGGTCGACCACGAAGAAACGTTCGGACGAAGTACACACCTGCCCGCTTAGCAGGAAGGCGGAGTTGACGCAACCGGCCGCCGCCACTTCCAGCGGCGCGTGGCGCGAGATGATCATCGGATCGCTGCCGCCAGCTTCCAGCACGCAGGGCTTCATGCGCTCGGCGCAGGCGACGCCGACGGCGCGCGCCGCCGCCACGCTGCCGGTGAAGGCCACCGCGTGGGTGCCGGCCGATTGGATCAGCAATTGCGCGGTGTGGGCGTCGCCGGGCAGGCAGGCCACCAGGCCGGGCGGCAAGGCCGCGAAGTATTCCATGAAGCGCAGCGTGCACAGCGCCGTCGCCTCGGCCGGCTTGATGATGCAGGCGTTGCCGGCGGCCAGCGAGGCGGCCACGGTCCAGCACAGCAGCAGGATCGGATAATTGAACGGCAGGATGTGCACGCTGACGCCGTAGGGCTCGTAGCGCATGTGCTGAAACGAGCCGGCCTGGTTGGTGCCGGCCACCTTGCCGCCGTCGTCACGCGCCATTTCGGCGTAGTAGCGGAACACCGAGGCGCAGATCGACAACTCGCCATACGCATCCGGGTAAGGCTTGCCCATCTCGCGGCAGATCAGCTTGGCGACCTCGCTGCGGATGGGGGCGTTTTCCAGCGCGTGGGCGATGGCGTGCAGCGACGCGGCGCGGCTGGCGGTGTCGGTCTGCTTCCACAGCTTTTGCGCGCGGTTGGCCGAGGCCACCGCCCGCTCGACATCGGCCTCCGCGCACACCGGGTAGCGCCCCACGGACGCCAACGTGGCCGGATTGACGGCCTGCTTGGCCTGCCCGGTCAGCGGCTCGACATAGCCGCCGTCCAGGTAGACCTGCGCGCGCAGTGGGGTGAAACAGGAAAAATTCACATGCATCTTGGTTCCAATTGATAGAGTTTAATGTCCCTGCACCGCGCGGGCGATGACCTTGGCGCAGCGCTGGCCGGTTTCCACCGCGCCGCTCAGGAAGCCCGAGTGCTGCACCGATGCGTGCTCGCCGGCGAAGTGGCAATTCCCCTGCCGCACGCCGGCATAGCCGTACCACGTGGTGTAGCTGCCCTTCGGATGCGCGGTGTACGCGCCCTTGGTCCATTGGTAGCCGGGCCAGTAGTTCAGCACCACGCGGCCGTTCCACAAGGGCTTGATGCCGGGGAAGGTCAGGTTCAAGCCGTCCAACATGTCGATAGCCTTGAGGTTAATCGGCTTGTCGTTCATCGCCACTGCCACCGCGTCGCCCGAGAAGCAGGTCAGGATGCCGGCCGTGCCGGGCTGGGCGCGCGTGACTTCCCAGCTGATCTGGTAGCCGGTGTCGTTGTCGCTCAGGCCGGTGTAGCCCTGCTCGCGCCAGATGCGGCGTTCAAACTGCATCTGGAACTTCGCGTGCATGCCCATGCGGAAGTTGCGGATGGTGTCGACCTTGCGCGCGTCGAAACCGGCGCCGCTGTAGTCCACGGCGCTTTGCAGGATGGAGAACGGCAAGGCCAGCACCACATGGTCGGCCTGCACCTGGACCGTGTTGGCGCCGTTCTTGAAGGTCAGGCTGTAGCTGTTGTCGGCGTTCTTGACGATGCGGGTCAGCGCATGGCTCTTGATGATCTGGCCGCTGTTCAGCGTGGCCGCCATGCGGCTGACCAGCTGGTCGTTGCCGCCGCGGATGTGGAAACGCTCGTCCGACGCCTTGGGCGCGAAAAAGCCCACCAGGTCCAGCGCGCTGGTCTCCGTCGCGGCGATGCCGGACGAGGCATCCATCAGCAGCTTCAACAGCTTGCCCTGGCGCGAATCGAGGCCGCCGGGAACGTAGGCAGTGATGTAGTCGGTGACCGACATATTGTCCAGCTCCGCACCGCGCACGCTGTGGTTGTCGTAAGTCTGCGGCCACGGCGCCGCCTTGTTGTCGGCGTCGATCTGCCCGACGAAGGCGTCGAAGTCGACCACTTGCTCATCCCAGGTGTAGCGCGAACCGTCGATCCAGAAGGTGAGCTCGCCGCCCTGTTGCTCGTCGTAGGCGTTCAGGTCATCGAGCGTCAGGCCCAGTTCGGCGGCCAGCAGGCGCAGTTCAAGGTGGGCTGTATCGATCAGCTCGCCGCCGTTTTCCGCCACCTGGCCGGGGAAGCTGGTGGTGTTGGACGAACAACGCCCACCCAGGTGGTCCGACGCCTCGTACACGGTGGCGCAGACGCCCGCCTTCTTCAATTCATAGGCGCAGGCCAGGCCGCCCAGGCCGGCGCCGACGATGACCACGCGCACATCGGTGCTATCACGATGGACGCGGTGTGCCGCCATCAGCGGGCCGCTGGCCAGCATGGCGGCCGAACCAACGGCCGACAGCTTCAGCAGCGCGCGCCGCTCGCGCAGCATCGCCAGCGCCGCTTCACTCGACAAGCCGTGCCGCTTGCGCAGGCGGGCCACCTCCATGACGGAGGCCAGGATACGCTTCAAAGGAGAATGTGCCATGTTGTCTCTTTCTGATTGTTATGGGTTGGTCTGCTGGAACACGTCGCGGGGAGCTTCCTGGCTGCGTCGCGAAAACAGCCAGTAACCCAAACCGGCCACGAACCAGCAGCCGCCCACGGTCAGCGCCGTGGCGTTCAGGTTGATGAGGATAATCAGCACGGCGGACATCCCGCACAGCGGCACGATCACATGCGCCCACCAGCGCCGTCCGCCATGCCGGCCGAAATGCGCCAGCACCGACAGATGCACGAACAGGAAGCCGACCAGCGCGCCGACGCTGATAAAGATCGCCAGGTCGCTGATGTTGTTGCGCATCAGCAGGGCGATGCCCAGCGAGATGGTGGTCGACACGATCATGGCGACATAAGGGTTGCCATGCCGGCGATGCACCTTGGCCAGCACCGACGGCAAGCTGCGGTCGCGGCCCATGGCGAACAGCACGCGCGCCACGCCCACCTGCATCGGCAGCACGTTCGGCACGCCGACCACCAGGATCAGGAACCACGCCAGCGCCAGCGAAGCCTTGTGGCCGGCGATGGCGGTCAGCAGTTCGTAGATCACCGTGGCCGGGTCCTGCACCGGAAAGCCCACCAGCAGGTTGCCCACCACCCACGAGGTCAGCACGAAGATGCCGCTGGTGATGGCCAGGTTGGTCATGATGGCCTTGCCGACCACGCGGGTGTTGCCGTCCTTGACTTCCTCGGCCAGCGTCGACACGGCGTCGAAACCCAGGTAGGACATCACGCAGATCGAGGTGGCGGCCAGCACGCTGGCGCCATGGAACTTGCCGGCGTCGATCAGCGGGGCCAGCGTCAGCGCCCCGCTGCCGTGGCCGCCGAACAGCGCGAACACACACATCCCCACGATGACCAGCACCGCCGCCAGTTGCAGCACCACCGATAGGAAGCTGACGCGCGAGGTCACGCTGATGCCGAACCAGTTCACCGCAAACGTCGCCGCCACCGTGGCCACGATCCAGGTGGCGCGGTCGCCGTGCGGCACCAGCTCCTCCAGGCTCACCGCGCACAGGGCGTAGGTGAAGGCCGGCACCAACAGGTAGTCCAGCAAGATCATCCAGCCGGCGATGAAGCCGGCGAAGCGGCCCATGGTCTGGCTGGCGAAGCCGTACACCGAACCGGCGCTGGGCATGGCCGAGGTCATCACGGCGTAGCTGCTGGCGGTGAAGTACACGCACAGCGCGCCCAGCAGGTAGGCCAGCATCGGCAGGCCGCCGGACACGGTCCAGACAAAGCCGGCCATCGTCAGCGGCGCCACCGGCGCGGTATAGGCCAGGCCGTAGAACACCAGGTCGCTGTAGCTGAGCGCGCGCTTCAGCTTGCCATTCGGAGTCGCGTCAGACATATCACTTTGCTCCAAGTGGATGGCGGGCCGTCATGGCCGGATCGGGACGCTTGCCTTGCCACACGCCCGCCTCCACCGCCGCGCCGATGCGGAACACGGTGGTCTCGTCGAAGGTCCGGCCGACCACCTGCACGCCGGTGGGGATGCCGTTGCTGGCGATGCCAGACGGCACGCTCAGCACCGGGTGCCGGCTCAGCAGGTTGAACGGGTAGGTCAGCGCATCGTTGCGCAGCACCGCCATGCTGTCGCGCTCGCCTTCGGCCAGGCCGCCGATGGCGCCCATGGTCGGGCAGATCAGGGCGTCGTAGCGGCTCATCACCTCGGCCAGCGAGTCGTACATGCGGCCGGTGGTGACGTCGGCGGCCAGGTACTGCTCGCCCGTCATGCACAGGCCGGCGGCGGCGAAGTGGCGGATGTAGTCGCTGGTCTCCAGCTCCTGCTCCAGGATGCGGACGGCGAACGCGCGGCCGGTCTCGTAGCCCAGCCGGTGCTCCAGCGCATCGGCGGCGCTGCTGTCCCAGCCCAGCGACACCTGCTCGACGACAGCGCCCTGGGCGCGCAGCGCCTGCACCACCTGGTCCATCGACTGGCGCACATCGGCGTGGACCTGGCAGAAGTCCAGGTCGTAGGACAGCGCGATGCGCAAGCCCTTCACCGGCTGGAAGTCCAGCGGCACCTCCAGCTTGGGGCTGATGGTGGCCGGGTCGCGCACGTGCGGACCGTTCATGATGTTGAACATCAGCGCACAATCGGCCACGGTGCGCGCCATCGGGCCGATGTGGTTCATCGGATGCAGCGCGTAGGCGATCGGCGAAACCGGCACGCGGCCGTAGCTGGGCTTGAGGCCGACCACGCCGCAATAGCTGGCCGGAATGCGGATCGAGCCGCCGATGTCCGAACCGGACGCCAGCGCCGTCAAGCCGGCCGCCAGTGCGGCGCCGCTGCCGCCGCTGGAGCCGCCGGGCGTCATCTCGGGATTCCACGGGTTGCGCGTCACGCCGTGGCGTACCGAGCGGGTGAAGCCGGCCATGTAGAACTCCGGCACATTGGTCTGGGCGTGGATCACCGCGCCGGCGTCGAGCAGGCGCTGGCTGACCGGGGCGTTGACCGTGTCCGGCGTGTTCCCTTGCAGCCAGGAGCCCTTGGTGGTGACCCAGCCGACCAGCGTGTGCTCGTTCTTCAGCGACACCGGGATGCCTTCCAGCGCACGCGGTATGGCGCCACGGCCGGCGTAGGCCAGCTCGGCGTCGCGCGCGGCGGCCTTGGCTTCCTCGCGGCGCTGGGCGCTGAAGGTGTTCAGCACGGGTTCGAGCCGGTCGGCCCGGGCCAGGCAGGCGTCCAGCAGTTCCACCGGCGACAGGTCGCGCGAGCGGAACAGCTGCAAGGCCTCGGTAGCGGGCAGGTAGCAGAGTTCATCGGATTTGTGCATGTTCGTGTGTCCTTGTGAGGTCGATCTATTTGTGGTCCGCCGGGGCCGGGCCTCGGGCGGACATCATGGGTGGGGTGCTGCCGGCCAGCGGCAAGGCGGCCGACAGCGGCAGGCGATCGGTCCGGTAGCTGGCCTGCACGCTGGCGCCGTCGTCGGCGCTGCGCAGGATCACTCCGTCCTGGCCCACGGCGAGAACGTCGTGTCCGCTGCCGGTGCGCACCACGCTGGTGATCGAGGCGGTGCTGCCGGTGACGATGCGGGTCCAGCTTAGTCCGGCGTCGCCGCTGCGGTACAGCGCGCCGCGCAGGCCGCCGACCAGCAGGCCGCCGTCCCGCAACACGGTGCCGGCCCAGAACGAACCCTTGTAGCCAGTGGGCAAGTAGTTCCAGCTGATGCCCTGGTCGGCCGAGTGCAGCACATAGCCTTTCTCGGCGGCCGCATACAACACCCCGCCCTGGCCGGCAAACAGGCCCAGCAGGTTCAAGTCGGCGCGGCGGGCGCCGGCGGGCGCTTCAAGTTCGCGGGTGGTCCAGTGATTGCCGCCGTCGGCGGTGGTCAACACCAGCGACCACAGGCCGACCGCGACGCCATGCTGCGCATCGAAGAAATGCACGGCGAACAATGGGCGGTCCTGCTCAGGCTGGCTGCGCTGCACTGTCCACTCCTCGCCGCCGTCGCTGGTATGCAAGACCACGCCGGCATGACCGACGGCCCAGCCGTCCTTGTCGTTGGCGAACGACACGGACGTCAGCGTGACGTCGAGCGGCACCTTGCCGGCCTGGCGCCATTGCTTGCCCTGGTCGTCCGACAGCAGCACGACGCCATGCGCGCCGACCGCGACGATGCGCTTGCCGGCCCAGGCGGTGGCCAGCATGCTGGCTTGGGCCGCATGGGCAACATTGGCGGCCGCACGCAGTCCCACCGGCCAGGCGGTCGGCTCTGCGCCGCCAGCGAGCGGCAGCAGCGCGGCGACGCCCAGTACTCCAGCCAATATGTGTTTCAAGTTACGGTTCATGATTCCCCCGTCGGTTCAATGCTGGAGCAGACCCGGCGCGCGGGCCGGAGTCTTGCGTGGAAATAAACGTTCCAGCCACACGGCAAAGGCCGGCAGCGCGGTCATGGCCATGATCATGTTGACCATAAACATGAAGGCTAACAGCTTGCCCATGTCGGCCTGGAATTTCAGGGCCGAGAAGGACCAGGTCGCCACACCCACCGCCAACGTGACGGCGGTGAAGATGGTCGCCGTCCCCACTTCCAGGATGGCTTGCTCGACCGCCTTGACAATCGGCAATCCGTTCGCCAGGTGCATCTGCAAGCGGTTGTAGATGTAGAACGCGTAGTCGACGCCGATACCCACCGCCAGCACCATCACCGGCAGCGTCGCCACCGTCAGGCCGATGTTGAGCTCCTTCATGAACCAGTAGCCGATGAAGGTGCCCACCGTCAGCGGCAGGCAGCAGGCCAGCACCGCCCGCAAGTCGCGGTAGGTGACCAGCACCAGCAGCACGATGGCGGCATACACCCACAACATCATCGGCAGCTCGCTGCGCTCCAGCGTCTGGTTGACCGCAGCCAGCACGCCGGCGTTGCCGGTAGCGAGACGGATCGTGATGCCGGGCGCCGACTGGCTGGCGGCAAACGCTTCCACGGCGGCAATCACGCGGTTGATGGTGACGGCCTTGTGGTCGGTCAGGTACAAGTGCACCGCCGTCATGCTGCAATCCTTGCGCATGGTGCCGCGGGTGCGGGCGATTTCGGTGGCCAGCGCCGCGAAGTTGGCCGAGTCCAGCGGGATCGCCTCCATCTTCGGGTTGCCTTCGTTGTAGCCACGGTTGTACTGCTTCATCTGGTCCGAGAACGAGGCGATCGACAACACACCCGGCACCGGCTGCATGGCCCAGGTAAAGCGATCCTGGAACAGGCCGATGTTGGAATTGCCGCAGAAGCCCACGCCCTGCCCGTCCGCCGGCGCCGATCCGCCGCCAGCCGCGCCGGCGATCACCTTCGCTTCAAAGATCACGGTCAGCCAGTCGAGGCCGGTGTCATAGTTGCTGGCGATGGAGACGGCATCCCGGTTGAAGCGGGCGTCCGGCCGCAGTTCCGGCGCGCCCGGCTCCACCGTGCCGACCACCCGCCCCTGGCTCTGCCAAACAGCCAGGCTGAAGATGGCGCCCACCACGGCCAGGCAAACCGCCGCGTTGCGCGGCTTGGCCACGCGGGCCAGCACGCGCAGCCAGCCGGCCCGCTTTTCGCGCAGCACCATCGCGGCGTCGGCATACGACTGGTCGATGCGGCAGTACGAAGCCGCCACCGGCAGCATCACCAGGTTGGTGATGATCTTGAAGCCTACGCCCAGCGACGCGGCGATCGCCAGTTCGCGCACCATCGGAATCGGGATCATCAGCAGCGTGACGAAGGAGACGAAGGCGGTCGCCAGCGCCAGCGTGCCCGGTATCAGCAAGCCGGAGAAGCTGGCGCGGCAAGCGTCCATGCAGCTCTTGCCGAGCGAGACTTCGCGCACGATGTAGTTGATCTGCTGCACGCCGTGCGAGACGCCGATGGCAAACACCAGGAACGGCACCAGCACCGCCAGCGGGTCCAGCCCGAAGCCCAGCAGATGCAGCGCGCCGAACTGCCACACCAGCGAACTGAGCGAGCAAACTATCGGCAGCAGCGTGAACCGCACTGAGCGGCAATACCAATACACCGCGCCGGCCGTCAGCAGCAAGGCCAGGCCGAAGAAGCGCAGCACGGACTTGGCCGAATCGGCGATCTCGCCCACCTGCTTGGCGAAGCCGATGATCTCGATGCTGAAGTTCTGGTCCTCGAAACGCTGGCGCAGCTGTTCAAGAATCGCGTTGTAGGCGACGTAGTCCAGCTTGTGGCCGTCCTTGTCGGTCTCCAGCAATTCTGCGCTGATCATGGCGCTGTCCTGGCCGCGCGACACCAGCGTGCCGACGAAGCCGCCCTGCACCGCCGCCGCCTGGATGCCGGCGATGGCGGCCGCGTCCAGCCGGTCCGGGGTGATGCTGCCGTCGATCAGGGGATCGGCGCGGAAGCCCTCCTCGGTGATTTCATTGACGAAGGTGTTGGGCGTCCACAGCGACTGCACGCCGAGCCGCTCCACGTTCGGCAGGAAGGTGACGGCCTGGGTGACCTCGTACAACCGCTTGAGGCCGGCGGCGCTCCAGATGGTGCCGGTGCGTGCCCGCACCACGATGTTGAGGCGGTTGGCACCCATCACATCGTCGCGGTAGGTATGGAAGGTCTCGACATACGGATGGTTGGTCGGCATCTGTTTCTCGAAGCCGGCCTCCATCCGCAAGCGCCAACCCAGGCAGCCCATGAGCACGGTCAGCCCCAGCAGCGCAACCATCAACCAGTTGCGCCGCTTGAAGCAGACCGTTTCAAAGCGCGCCAATAAACGGGCGGGGGAAAATGTCATTGTTACGATCCGGTCAGAAGTTGCGCGAAAGGGTCAGGCCGACGAAACTGCGGTCGCGGTAAGGCTGGCCGAACACCGAGTTGCCCCCCATGAAGCGGCCGTAGTTGATGGCCGCCTGCCAGTTGGCCGGGTTCTGGATGAAGCTGACCGTGAAGTTGACCGACTGCGCCCCCTTCATGAACGTCGCCGCGCCGTTGGGCGTGCGGCCGTTGAGCGCGCGGAAGTAGTACACCTCCGGCACCACCTGCCAGCCGGGGATCAGCGTGCCGTCGTAGACCCAGCTGAAGTCGAAGTTCACGCCCGACGAATTGCGCGTGCCCACCGCCTTCGGCATGCCAGCGGCCGAATACTCCTGGCCCCAGCCCCAGCCGCCGGCCGACACCAGGTCGTCGCCATACTGGCTTTGCAGGTCCGGGAAGCGGATCGCCACGGCCTCGGCCATGAAGTTGCCGGAATCGGCGTGCAACAAGCCCAGCAGGGTCGATGCGGTGTCCGGCGTCAGGCTGAACATGCCGGTGACGGCCGCCTGCATGCGGGTGGTGTCGACCCAGCATTTGCCGCCTTGCGAGGCGCAGCCGGTGGTGGCCGCGTTGATCGTCACGGCGTCTTTCGGACGGTAGGAGAATTCGCCGCCGACCGCCCAGTTACCGACCGGGAAGTTGGCCGACACGCCGTACAGCTTGCGATCCTCGCCGTACACCCAGCCCATCGCGCCGTTCGGGTTGTTGAAGGTGAACGATGGCGACTTGTCGTGGTAGTTGATGGCGTAGGCGCCCAGGTTCAGCTGCGTGCCGGGCGGCTGGTAGCGCAGCGACAGGCCCCACTGGCCGCCGTTCCTGGCCTTGGTCTCTTGCAGGAAGTAGTCGTCGTGGCCGGCGCCGATGCCGTTGTAGTTCGACCAGAAGCTGCCGGTTGGCGGCATGTAGTTGGCGTTCCAGCCCAGCTGCACATAAGCTTCGGCGTTGAAGCCGTTGCCCAGACCGGCGGCCACGCTGACGATAGGCGCCGGCAGGATGGCTTCCTTCAGCTGCGTGCCCGGCTGCGACAAACGCATCAGGTCGACCGCGTTGGTGACGTTGATGCCGCCGGGGATGAACAGGCTCTCGCCCCAGCTGATCACCTGGTTACCGGCACGGATGCGCAGCATGTGGCCGTCGAGGTCGAAGCGCTTGCTGATCCACAGGTCCAGCACGCGGGCCTTGAAGCGCAGGTCCTTGCGGGCATCGTCGGACAGGTTGCCGTCCAGGCCGGGCGGCGTGCCGGCGCTGGTCCAGCCGGTGGTGTGGGTGGCAGTAAAATCACGCAGCCAGCTGACCCGGCCCATCGCGGTGATGCCTTCCGGGAAGCTGAGCAGCAGCTCATGCGAGCCCTTCAGGTAGGTGGTGAAGGCATCGCCCTTGCCGTAGTTCAGGTCGCCCTGGTCGCCGAGGCCGCTGGTTGGCGACAGCTGGCCTTCCGGGCCGCCGGTGTTGCCAGCGCTGACCAGGGTCGGATTCGGACCACGGGTGCGGATGCCGGTGCCGATGCTGATGGTGGAATCGAAACTGCCCTTGACGTACTCGTTGCTAAAGGTTTCGGCGCGCGCGCCCAGGCTGGCGACGGACGTGCCGATCGCGCAGGCCATGATAAATGGCTTGTTCATTGAATGCTCCAGAATGTAGTGGACGGATCAGCGGTCGCTGATGGCGCGCAGGTTTTCCGAGGTGTAGAAGGACGCCTTGGTGCGTTCGCCACGGCTTTCCGTCAGCCACTTGACGTCGACGCCAGCGCCGACGGTGGTGAAGTCGAAGACGTAGCGGCCTTCCGGCAGGTTGTACTGGCTAAAGGCCAGCACATCGCAGGTGCCCGTCTCGTACACCGGTACCAGATAGCCTTCACGAACCTTCCACAGCGCGCCCTGGACGTCGTAGTCCTCGGCCAATACTGCATTCCAGCTGTCTTCATCGAGGTAGTAGGTGCGCTTCGGCGACACGTGGCGCGCGCCCTGCTTCACGGTCGCTTCCAGCACCCACACGCGGTGCAGCTCGTAGCGGCGGGCGCTGGCGACCAGCGCGTTGCGGCCGACCACATCGGCGATCTTGGCCTTGAAGTCATACGCGCCGAAGGTGTTGTACGGCACCAGCACTTCCTTCTTGCCGATGATCTTCCAGTCGAAGCGGTCAAGCGTGCCGGTGAACATCGCGGTCTCGTCCAGCAAGTACTGGTTCTCGAAGCCGATCTGCGGCGCATCGTAGGCATAGGCCGGCAGGCGGCGCACGCGGCGTTGGCCGGGGAAGTAGTAGAAGGTTTCGTTGCTCGCACTGTCGAACAGGATGTTCGCGGCCAGCGCCTGGCCGGCCAGCGCGGCCGGCGACTTGTAGGTGAAGTAGGTGAAGTACTCGACGTTGCCGACATCGCTCAGGTTGAACGAGCCCTTTTTCCCGGTCGGGAAGAAATAGTTCTGCTCGTAGCCGGCCGTGATCCAGTCTTCGCTGCCACGGCGTGGCGACACCAGCGTGTAGCCATTCTGGTATTCGACGCCGACGCCACGATAGCGCAGCTTCATGTTCATCATCGCCTGCGCCCCGGTGGTCGGCAGCGGGAATGGGATGCCGGGGACGACGGCGGTCTTCAGGCTCCAGCCGTCGGCGCCCATCTTGGCGGTGGCGACGTTCTTGCGGGTGTTGTCGGCGACAAAGTCCGGCACGCCGCAGCTGCGGCGGGTTGGGTAGACGTCCATCTGGAAGCCGGGATTCTGCTTCAGCAGCGCCATCTGGCCGGGCGTCAGCACGTCGGCGTGCTGGGCCATGTTGGCGGCGTTGATGGTGTACTGGGAGGCGTCGTTCTTGTACTTCCAGAATTCCTTGCGCGGCTTGCCCCAGGCCCAGCCGTCGGTGGACTGGACTTCGTTTTTCCAGGCCGGGATGCGGCCGTCCTTGCTGCCTGCCATTTCCGCGCCCAGCGGGGTCAGCGTGGTGCCGAGCTGGGTCGCGTCGGCGGCCATTGCCGCGCCGCTGGCGCCGGCCAGCCACATGCCGCCGAGTATCAAGCGGCGCATGACGCCGTAAGTTGTTTGCTTAGCCATCTTCTTGTCTCCGATTTGATTATTTTTATGTGCAGACTATAACCGAATAAATATTCAGTTTTCTACACGTTTTTTGTACAGCGTTGTAAATTGGACTATTTGCTTTCCACTGCCGCCGGCTGGTACCAGTTCCAGTCGGCGTTGGAGTCGAAGCGGGTGATCTGCTTCACCTCCAGATAGGCCACGTACCCGTGCCGCCCCAGCTCGCGGCCAATGCCGGAGGCTTTGTAGCCACCCCACGGCAGTTGGGTAAAGGTGGGCTGCGAGCAGTTGATCCACACCACGCCTGCGCGCAGCTCTTTCGCCACCCGTTCGCACCGCTCCAGGTCGGCCGACATCACCGCTCCGGCCAGGCCGAAGCGGCTGTCGTTGGCGACGGCGACCGCTTCGGCTTCGGTGTCGAACGGCCGCACGCACAACACCGGCCCGAACACTTCCTCACGCCAGATCCAGCTGTCGAGCGGGACGTCGGCGAAGATGGTCGGTTGCACGAAATAGCCGCGCATCAGTTGCGGTGGGCTGCAACCGCCGCTGACCAGCCGGGCGCCTTCGGCCCTGCCGCGCTCGATACCTTCCAGTACCCGGCGCCGCTGCGCATCCGACACGATGGGCCCCATCTGCACGCCGTCGAGATCGCCTGGGCCGATCAGGATGCGCTGCGCCGCCGTGACCAGCCGCGCCAGCAAAGCCTCGTAGATCGGCCGTTCCACCAGCAGACGCGAGGTGGCGGAACAGATCTGCCCCTGGTTCCAGAACACGCCGAACTGTATCCACTCGACCGCCTTGTCGAGATCGCAGTCGGCAAACACGATGAAGGGCGATTTGCCGCCCAGCTCCAGGCTGACGTTGCGGATGCCCGGCGCGGCCGCCTGCATCACCCGCGTGCCGGTCGCCTGCGAGCCGGTGAAGGCCAGCTTGTCGACCCCGGCATGCATGCTCAGCGGGACGCCGGCGTCCGGCCCGGTTCCCGTCAGCAGGTTGAATGCGCCCGCCGGCAGGCCGGCTTCGTGCAGGTAGTGCGCCAATGCGCCGCAAGTCAGCGGGCACAACTCGGACGGTTTGAGCACCACGCAGCAACCGGCCGCCAGCGCCGGCGCCACCTTCCACGCCGCCATCAGCAGCGGGAAATTCCACGGGGTGATGGCGCCCACCACGCCCAGCGGCTCCTTGCGAACCGTGCAATGGAAGCGCTCGTCGCCCACATCGTGCGTTGCTTCGCCTTCGGCCTCGACCTGTTCGGCCATGTCGGCGTAGTAGTCGAAGCAGTAGGCGGCGTCGGCGATGTCGCCGCGCGCTTCCTTCAGCGGCTTGCCGTTGTCGCGCATTTCCAGGTTTGCCAGTTCTTCCAGGTCGGCGCGGATGGCGCCGGCCACCAGCCGCAGCACGGCGGCGCGCTGGGCGGCCGGCATGCGCGGCCACGGGCCGTGGTCGAAGGCGCGACGGGCGGCGGCCACGGCGGCATCGACATCGGCCTCGGTCGCGGCGGCGGCCAGCGCGAAGCAATCGCCGGTGGCCGGATCGATCACTTCCAGAAAGCCGCCACGGGCCGGTTCGACCAGGGCGCCGTCGATATAAAGCAGGTTGCGCATCATTGCTCTCCGCCCCCTCAGCCGATGTCGCGCGTCATGGTGATGTCGAATTCGCGCTTCTCCGCTTCGCGGAAATAGCTGACCGCGCTGAAGTACGCTTCCGGTGCGTACACGCCGGGACGACGCTGCTCGCTCAGCATCAGCTGCACCGCGATCGACGCATTCATCGACGTGGCCGCGTCCACATAGCCTTCGTACATGGCGTTGGGACGGACGATGACCTGGCAACGCGCCGTCGCGGCCTTGCCGCCAACGCGGCCACGGCCGATGGCGAAGTGGATCTCGTGGCTTTTCTGTTGAGGAATACGCTCCTGGTTCTCGGCGATATTGCGCTGGATGACGGCGTTGAGCACATCGAGCGGACGCACCGCGACGCCGTTGATGTCCACCGTGCGGTCGAAGTCGCCGAAACCGGCCTTGACCAGGCCTACCCACGCCTCGTGCTCGCGATTCGGCAGGTGCAGCTTCCAGGTGAATTCCTTGATGCCTTTTTCGCGGATACCGTCGGCCAATGGCACGGTCAGCTGCTCGGAGTGGATCGAGTACATGAACTCGCAACGGCCCCACGGCGCCGGCAGGTCGATGGTTTCGGTGCCGGTCTGCGGCGCGCATTCGACATGGCGACCGTCGAGGAACTGCAGGCACGGATGGGCATACTCGGCCAGCACGGTAGACACGCTGTACGGCGGCACCAGTATCGGATTCTCGTCGCCGGTCAGGGTCGCTGCCCAGTACAGGTTGATGCTGTCGATCTCGTCCAGTTCGTCGGCCACGGCGCGGCAGATCACGTTCGACATGCCAGGATCGGCGCCCACGCCCAGCACTGCCACCACGCCAGCATCACGGAAGCGCTGCTGCCATTGCAGCTGCTTGACGGTGTAGGTGCCCAGGCCGCCCAGGTCCACGTAGTCGACGCGGGCGCCGAGCGCCGCTTCGAAGATCGCCATCTGGTGCCCGGCCAAGGTCGGCACGGAGTTGACGCAGATGTCGGAACCGGCCAGCGCACTTGCCAGCGCCGTCGGGTTGGCCACGTCCAGGTCGTGCAAGGTCAGGCGGGCATCGCCCAGTTCGTCGCGCAGCGCGGTCATGCGGCTGCGGTCGCTGTCGAATACCCGTACTTCGCCGATCTCGACAATGCTGCGGTCGGACAGCAGGTCACGAATGATGCCCTGCCCCATCATGCCGCCGCCGCCCAGGATGGAGATGATTGCCTTCTTTGCCATTGGTAGTGCTCCTTTATCGTTTGCATCACAAACCGAACAATTAGTCGGCTTTTGAAAAATAGTACCTGAAAAGCGGATCAAGTCCGCAAATACTTTTGTAAAAACTGATCTTTTATTCGCTTTTTTACGACAGCTGCGGCTGCCTTGCGAACACGCGAACGCGAACGCCCCGCTCACTCCGGCAGGAGTGGCAGGGCTAGCTTGAACGGTCTCCCGAACCGACGATTATTGCGAGTCGTCGAACTTGATGATGCCGGCGATTTTCTTCTGCAGCTCTTCGCTGAGCTGGCGCGTTTCCCCTAATTCATTGCCTGCCACCATGACGACCGCAGTTGCGCGCGGCGCCGTGTTGACGCAAGTAATGGCGACGTAGGCATTGCCACGTGAACCGGCCACCTCCATGCTTGATACCCGTATGCCCTGCATGCCGGCGCCATGCATTGCGTCGGACGCGAATCCCAGACAGGTTTTAACGGAGCCGCTCTTGACTGGCGTCTTGGTCCAGTACAGCGCGACGGCCCCCGCCTCGGACGCCGCCACAGCGCCGATGAACACCAGGAGGACGAGCTTGCCAGCAGGGTTCTTCATGATGTCTCCAAAGATGATTGTCGAGATCAATTAGACCTGCCGTTCAGGCGCGAGTTCGACTCCTTACTGATTCGATGGGAAGCTGAACACCGCGGCTTCACGCAGGCCTGCGGAAGGCCAACGCTGGGTGATCGTCTTGCGCCGGGTGTAGAAGCGCACGCCGTCTGGGCCGTACGCGCCGAGATCGCCGAACAGCGAACGCTTCCAGCCACCGAAGGAGTGATAGGCCACCGGCACCGGCAACGGCACGTTCACGCCCACCATGCCGACCTGGATGCCGTCGCTGAAGTAGCGTGCCGCCTCGCCGTCGCGGGTGAAGATGCAGGTGCCGTTGCCGTACTCATGCACGTCGATCAGGTCCATCGCGGCCTGCAGCGAGGCCACCCGCACCACGCCCAGCACCGGGCCGAAGATCTCTTCCTGGTAGATGCGCATGTTTGGCGTCACGTGGTCGAACAGACACGGGCCGAGGTAGTAGCCGTCCTCGTAGCCCTTCGGAAGTTCGATCTCGCGGCCGTCGACCAGCAGCGTCGCACCTTCGGCCACGCCATTCGCCACATAGGCGCGCACCTTGTCGTAGTGCTGGCGCGTGACCAGTGGCCCCATGTCGCTGCGCGCATCGTCGCCGGGGCCGACGCGCATCTTGCCGATCTCGGTACGCAGGCCGGCGATCAGGGCGTCGGCCGCGACGTCGCCCACCGCCACCAGCAGCGGGATCGCCATGCAGCGCTCGCCGCATGAACCGTAGGCCGCGCCCATCAATGCGCTGACCGCTTGGGGTATGTCGGCATCAGGCATGACGACCGCGTGATTCTTGGCGCCGCCGAGCGCCTGCATGCGCTTGCCCTGCGCGGTGCCGGTGGCGTAAATGTATTGGGCTATCGGGGTCGAGCCGACGAAGCTGATCGCCTGTACGCGCGTATCCAGCAACAGCGCATCGACCGCCTCCTTGTCGCCGTTGACGACGTTGAGCACGCCCGGCGGCAGGCCCGCCTCCAGCGCCAGGCGGGCGATCAGCAAGGTCGACGACGGATCGCGTTCCGACGGCTTGAGCACGAAGGTGTTGCCGCAAGCGATGGCCAGCGGCCACATCCACAATGGCACCATCGCCGGGAAGTTGAACGGCGTGATGCCTGCCACCACGCCCAGCGGCTGCATCTCGCTCCAGGAATCGATGGACGGGCCGGCGTTCTTGCTGTGCTCGCCCTTCAGCAACTCCGGCGCGTAGCTGGCGTATTCGATGTTCTCGATGCCGCGCTGGAGCTCCCCCATCGCGTCGCTGAGCACTTTGCCGTGTTCGGCCGTGATGAGCTGGCAGATCTCGTCGGCGTGCTGTTCCAGCAGCTGCTTCAGATTGCTCATGACGCGCGCGCGCTTCAGCGGCGGCGTGTTGCGCCAGGCCGGAAACGCGGCCTGCGCCGAGGCGATGGCGGCTTCGACGGTCTGGCGGTCGGCCAGCAGCACGCGCTTTTGCGCCGCGCCGGTGGCCGGGTTGTAGACGTATTGCGAACGGCCGGTGCCGTAGACGTCCTGGCCGTCGATCAAGTGGCCGATGAGGTTGTTCGATTCCATATGCGGTGTTCCTGTGGTGGTTGCTTCAAGCGGTTTCGTGAATGGCTTCGCCTAGCGCGGAGACCAGGCTGTCGATCTCGGCGGGAGTGGAAATGAATGGCGGCGCCAATTGGATGGTGTCGCCGCCGTAGCGCACGTAAAAGCCCTTGCGCCAGCACTTCATGGCGATCTCGTACGGCCGGCGCGCCGGTTCGCCCGGCAGCGCGGCGATGGTCAGGCCGGCGGCCAGGCCGATGTTGCGGATGTCGGTGACGTGCTTGCTGCCCTTAAGGCTGTGCACGGCGTCTTCGAAATGCGGCGCCAGCCCTTGCACCCGCTCGATCATCTGCTCGCTGACCAGCACGTCCAGCGCCGCCAGGCCCGCCGCACAGGCGACCGGATGCGCCGAGTAGGTGTAGCCGTGCGCGAATTCGACCATGTATTCCGGGCCGCCATTTGCCATGAAGGTGTCGTAGATCTCCTTCGATGCCAGCACGGCGCCGAGCGGCTGCGCGCCGTTGGTCACCTGCTTGGCGAGGTTCATGATGTCCGGCGTGACGCCGAACGCCTGCGCGGCGGTGTAGGCGCCAACGCGGCCGAAGCCGGTAATGACTTCATCGAAAATGAGCAGGATGTTGTGGGCGGTGCAGATCTCTCGCAGGCGCTGCAAATAGCCTTTCGGCGGTATCACCACGCCGGCCGAACCGGAGAATGGTTCAACGATGACGGCAGCGATATTCGAGGCATCATGCAGCGCGATCAGGTCGAGCAGCTCGTCCGCCAGCTCGATGCCATGCTTGGGCATGCCGCGCGAGAAAGCGTTCTGCTTCAGTTGAGTGTGCGGCAGGTGATCGGCCTGGATACCCTGGCCGAACATCTTGCGGTTGCCGGCGATGCCGCCGACGGAAATGCCGCCGAAATTAACGCCGTGATAGCCCTTCTCGCGGCCGATCAGCACGGTCTTGCTGGCCTGCCCCTTGGCACGCCAGTAGGCACGCGCCATCTTCAGCGAGGTGTCCGCCGCCTCCGAGCCGGAGCCGGTGAAGAAGACGTAATCGAGTCCGTCGGGCGTCAGCTCCTTCAGGCGGTTGGCCAGCGCGAACGACTGCGGGTGTCCGAACTGGAAGGCCGGCGCGTAGTCCAGCGTTGCCATCTGGCGGCTGACGGCTTCGGTGATTTTCGGGTGGCCGTGGCCGAGGCCGCTGCACCACAGGCCCGACAGGCCGTCGAAGATACGGCGGCCGTCGGCGTCGGTGTAGTAGCTGCCCTGCGCGCCGACGATGATGCGAGGGTCGGATTTGAAATTGCGGTTGCCGGAGAACGGCATCCAGTGCGCCTCCAGCCAAGCGGCGTCGGTGCGGGTGTCGCCTTGCTTCATGTTTGTCTCCTGATAAAAAGCGTCGATGACATCGATTTTAGGGTAAGATTTCACTTCCATATTTATCAACCTATCAATTCTTAGTTAGCGATTTATGCAACCAAAGACCAAGGCGGTACTGGGACAGTTGAGCGACATGGATTTCCGCTTGCTGCAAGTGTTTAAAAGCGTGGCCGATTGCGGCGGCATGGCTGCGGCCGGGCTGGAGCTCAACATCGGCATCTCCACGGTCAGCCGGCATGTGAAGGATCTGGAAGAACGGCTGAAGCTGCGCCTGTGCAGCCGTGGCCGGGCCGGCTTTGCGCTGACCGCCGAGGGCGAACGTATCTACGAGGAGACCCAGCGCCTGCTGGCTTCCGCCGACATCTTTCGCGCCAGCGTGGACGACATCCATCGCCGCATGGGCGGCCAGCTGCATGTGGCGGTGTTCGATAAAACGGCCAGCAATCCGGCCTGCAAGATCAGCGAGGCGATTGCCTTGTTTGCCGAATTGGCGCCGGATGTGGCGCTGAACTTCCATGTCGCGACGATCAATATGATTGAACGCGGCGTCATCGACGGCCAGTTCCAAGTGGGGATTATTCCGGCCCACCGCAGTTCGGAGAGCCTGAGCTACGATACGCTGTTTGGCGAGACGATGCTGCTGCACTGCGGCGCGGATCATCCGCTGTTTGCGCGGGCTGACGCGAGCTTGGATTGGCAAGGCATCCGCAGCTATCAGTTCGCGGGACTGGGCTATCACTCGCCGAATATGGAGATCAGCCAGCAGGTGCGGCTGCCGCGCAAGGCCACGGGCTTCGACCAGGAATCTATCGCCACGCTGATCTTGTCCGGCAAGTACCTGGGGTTCCTACCGGACCATTATGCGCGGGGCTTTGTTGCGGACGGCAAGATGCGCGCCGTGCATCCGGCGCTATTCCGCTACGAGTGCGATTTCGTCGCGATATTGCGCGGCTCGCCCCGTCCGTCGCGGGTTGCGCTCGCGTTCCAGCAATGCCTGCTGGATGCGCACGCTCGTTAGAGTCCGCCCAGGCAGACGTACTTCATCACCAGATAGTCGTCGATGCCGTGGCGCGACCCTTCGCGCCCAAGGCCGGATTGCTTGACGCCGCCGAACGGTGCGATCTCGTTGGAGATCAAGCCGGTGTTGACGCCGACCATGCCGCTCTCCAGCCCCTCCGCCACGCGCCAGATGCGGCCGATGTCGCGCGAGTAGAAGTAGCTGGCCAGGCCAAACTCGGTGTCGTTGGCCAGCGCGATGACTTCCTCGTCGGTTTTGAAACGGAACAGCGGCGCCAGCGGGCCGAAGGTTTCCTCGGTGGCGACGATCATGTCGCTGGTGACGTCGGCGATCACGGTCGGCTGGAAGAAGCTGTGACCCAGCGCGTGCCGTTTGCCTCCGGCCAGCAGACGGCCGCCCTTGGCCAGTGCATCGGCCACGTGCTGCTCAACCTTTTGTACCGCCTTCTCGTCAATCAGCGGGCCTTGCGTCACGCCCTCTTCCGCGCCGTTGCCGACCTTGAGCTTGGCCACGGCGGCCACCAGCTTTTCGGCGAACTGCTCGTACACGCCGTCCTGCACGTAGATGCGGTTGGCGCAGACGCAGGTCTGGCCGGCGTTGCGGTACTTGGAGGCCAGCGCGCCCTCCACCGCCGCATCGAGGTCGGCGTCGTCGAACACGATGAAGGGCGCGTTGCCGCCCAGTTCTAGCGACAGCTTCTTGATGGTCTTGGCGCTCTGCTCCATCAGCAGACGGCCTACCGCCGTCGAGCCGGTGAAGGTCAATTTGCGCACGGTGGGGTTGGAAGTCATCTCCACGCCGATTTCTTTCGGCGTGCCCGTCACCACGCTGAACACCCCGGCCGGCACGCCGGCCCGTTCAGCCAGCAGGACCAGCGCCAGCGCGGAGTACGGTGTCGATTCGGCGGGTTTGAGCACCATCGGACAACCGGCGGCCAGCGCCGGGCCGGCCTTGCGGGTGATCATCGCGATCGGGAAGTTCCATGGCGTGATGGCGGCGCACACGCCGATCGGCTCCTTGGTCACCAGCAGGCGGCGGTCCGGCCACGGCGAGGCCAGCGTTTCGCCGGACACGCGCTTGGCTTCCTCGCCGAACCATTCGATGAAGGAGGCACCGTACGCCACCTCGCCGCGCGACTCGGCCAGCGGCTTGCCCTGCTCGGCCGTCATCAGCTGCGCCAGGTCCTCGGCGTTCGCCAGGATCAGGTCATTCCACTTGCGCAGGATGGTGGCGCGCTCCTTGGCGCTCTTCTTGCGCCAGGCCGGCCACGCGGCGTTGGCGGCGGCGATGGCGCGGCGCGTTTCGGCGGTGCCCATCAGCGGCACGGTGCCTAGTTGCTCGCCGGTGGCGGGATTGGTCACGGCCAGCGTGGCGCCGCCATCTGCATCGCTCCACTCGCCGTTGATGTAAGCCTGCTGGCGCAGCAGGGATGGATCTTTTAACGTCAATTTCATTGGTTTCTCCTTATGCGCGCAGGGCTGCGTCGAGGATGTCGAGCGCTTCGTCCAGCACCGCGTCGCCTATCGTCAACGGGCACAGGAAGCGTATCACCTGGCCGTAGCCGCCGCAGGTCAACAGCAGCAAGCCCTTGCTCATCGCGTGCGCCTGGACCTTCTTGGTGAAGGCGGGATTCGGCGCGCCGGTCTGCGGGTCGCTGAACTCCACCGCCAGCATCGCGCCGATGCCGCGCACCTCGGCGATCTCAGGAACATCGGCGCGGGCCGCTTCCAGCCTATCGCGCAGGCGCTGCGCCACCGTTGCCGCGCGTTCGCACAGGCGCTCCTCTTCGATCACGTCCAGCACCGCGTGCGCCGCCGCCACCGCCAGCGGATTGCCGCCGTAAGTGCCACCCAGACCGCCCGGTCCCGGCGCGTCCATGATCTCCGCGCGCCCGCACACCGCCGACAGCGGCAAGCCGCCGGCCAGGCTCTTGGCCATCGTCATCAGGTCCGGCACCACGTCGTAGTGGTCCATCGCGAACATCTTGCCGGTGCGGGCGAAGCCGGTCTGGATCTCGTCGGCGATCAGCAGGATGCCATGGGTGTCGCACAGCGCGCGCAAGGCCCGCATGAATTCCGGCGGCGCGACGTAGAAACCGCCCTCGCCCTGCACTGGCTCGATGATGATGGCTGCCACCCGCTTCGGTTCGATGTCGGCCTTGAACAGCGTGTTCAACGCGGCCAAGGACTGCTCCACCGTCACGCCGTGCAGCGCATTGGGGAACGGCACATGGAACACTTCGGCCGGGAATGGACCGAAGCCGGTCTTGTAGGGTTCGACCTTGCCGGTCAGCGCCATGCCCATCATGGTGCGGCCGTGGAAACCGCCGCTGAAGGCGATCACGCCCGCGCGGCCGGTGGCGGAACGGGCGATCTTGATGGCGTTCTCGACCGCCTCGGCGCCGGTGCTGAAGAAGGCTGTCTTCTTGGCGTGGTCGCCCGGCGTGATCTGGTTGATCTTCTCGGCCAACGCGACGTAGGAGGCGTAAGGCACGATCTGATAGGCGGTATGGCTGAAGCGCTGCAACTGTTCGCTGACGGCGGCCAGTATGCGCGGGTGGCTATGGCCGGTGTTGAGCACCGCGATGCCGGCGCCGAAGTCGATATAGCGGCGGCCTTCGATATCCCACAGCTCCGCGTTCAACGCGCGCTCCGCGTAGAAATCGCACATGACGCCCACGCCGCGCGGGGTGCTCTGGTTCTTGCGCTGCTGCCAATCGCGATTGGTATCCATGCTGCTTCCTGCCATGACGAGTTAAGAAGCACCCATGGTCGCGCTCTTTGGCACCAGTTGATAGTGCCAAATTCAATTTTCAGATGGTACCAAGATTCCGCCCACGCTATACTGGGCCATGCGCACCTTCACCGTATCCGACTACCTGCTGCTGCATCTCGACAAAGCGCCGGTTCAGCCCCGTAATCAGCGGATCTACCAGCTACTGCGTCAGCTCATACTCGACCGCGTGCTGCCGGCCGACACACGCCTGCCGTCGAGTCGCGACCTGGCGCTTCAGTTGGGCCTCTCGCGCAACACCGTCCTGTATGGCTACGAGCAGCTGCTGGCAGAAGGCTATCTGGAGACGCGCGGCAGCGGCGGCACCTACGTGACGGACACCGTGCCGATGCTCGACGGCGCGCCGCCGGCCACTGCGCGCCGCAAGCCCGTGGCGGCCAATGCGCACAGCGTCCTGTCGCGGCGCGGCCGCAAGTTGGTGGCCCATGCCGGCGCCTCCCAGCAGCAATGGGGAGCCTTCGTGCCCGGCGTGCCGGACGTGACGCAGTTTCCGTACAAGACCTGGAACGCGCTGCAATCGCGCATCTGGCGCAACCCGCCGGTCGCCAGCCTGACCTACGGCCATGGCGGCGGCCATCAGCCCTTGCGCGAGGCGCTGGCCAACTACCTGAAGGTGTCGCGTTCGGTGGACTGCACGCCGGAGCAGATCGTCATCACCGGCGGCATCCACCAGTCGCTCGACCTGTGCATGCGCCTGCTCAGCGATCCGGGCGATGCGGCGTGGGTGGAGGATCCCTGCTACTGGGGCGCGCGCAATATGCTGGCGGCGGCGGGCGTGGAGATCCGTCCGGTGGGACTGGACCAGGAAGGCCTCTGCCCGAAGCCGGGCCAGCTGGCGCGGCCGCCGCGCTTCATCTTTGTGACGCCTTCGCACCAGTATCCGCTGGGGACGGTGATGAGCCTGTCGCGCCGCCGCATGCTGCTGGAGTACGCGCAGCGCCACGGTTGCTGGATCATCGAGGATGACTACGACAGCGAGTTCCGCTACGGCGGCCGGCCGCTCGCTTCGCTGCAAGGCATGGACCGGGGCGATCGCGTGCTGTACATGGGCACCTTCAGCAAGACCATGTTTCCCGGCCTGCGGCTGGGCTACCTGGTGCTGCCGGAGGCGCTGGCGCCGGCCTTCGTGACCGGCATGGAAGAGGTGTACCGGTCCGGCCACGCGCCGCTGCAGGCGACGATGGCGGAGTTCATCGAGCGCGGGCACTTCAACGCCCACATCCGCCGCATGCGCCTGCTATATGGAAGCCGGTTGGAGATTTTGCAGCGGGCCATCGCCGCCGAGTTCCCGCCGGAACAGGTGTACGCGGCCGGCGCCGACACCGGCCTGCACCTGACCCTGTACCTGCCGCCTGGCTGCGACGACCGGGCGGTCGCACAAACGGCGCAGCAGATGGGCATCGCGGTACGGCCGTTGTCGGGCTACTACCATCAGCAGGCGCGCAGCCAGTCGGGATTAGTGCTGGGCTATGCCTGCGTGGAATCGGCCCATATCGCACCGGCGTTCGCGCAGCTGGCGCGGGCGATACGCGCTCACCTTTGAGCGCGCATGCAGATTACAGCGGCTTGAACTTGCCGCTTTCGGTCAGCCTGGCCATAGGGGTACCCTCTAGCATGCAGACATAGTCGCGGTTCATATCGCAGCCCTGAATCTGATCGACCACCTTGCCGTCTACGATGGAAAGATAGACGCCCGACATGATCTCGCGCGCTTCGTTGCGGACCAGCTCAAAATCGTCCACGCGAACCAGGATCACCTGCTTCATCGGCGCAAACACCATGAACGTTGCCGGAACTTTCTGCTTGAATGGCGGCGAAAATCCTTGGGCATATTCCTGTCCACCTTTCACATAGTCGTGATTGCCGATCAGCTTCATGATCGGATCCGCGCTTTTCGGATCGGCGACATAGGGGAAGTAGTCCGGGGCGCAATTATCGGTGGTCTGCGGCTTGCCTTTGGCGTTCAGGATTTTCGGCAAACAGAAAGAATTGTAGCGCTCGAAACTCATGGGCAGCTTGCTCAGCTTATACGCGGCGACCAGTGCCGCCGCAGGGGCACCAGCGGCAACCGGCGCGGACGAGGCCTCGGCCTGGACCTTGACGTAGGTATAGAACGTGACGCCTATCGGGACCAAAATCCGGTCGCCAACCATAAAGAAATCCAGGATCGGCAACGCGCAACCGGCTGGCTTGTAGGCCAGCATGTAGACTTCCTTGGTTTTTGACAGCGACAAATTCAAATTCTTTGCAAGGAACCTTTCGACCTGTTTTTCCGTGGTGCCCTGCTTGGTAAGCGGCTGAAAAATATCCGAGAAAAAATATTGTTCCGGCGCGAACTTAGCAACACACCCTTCGGACAGGCGGACTTCATCATTATGAATAGACAGAGTTGAGTAGCGCGGTGCCTCGTTGAGTGGTGTCCGACCAAAATAGTCGATCGAACGTTCAAACTTCCAACTGCCTTCCAGCGTTGCAGCATAACCATTCGCGGCTGCAAAAAAGGTGCCGATCGCCAGCCATATTCTCAAAGGTCGCATCATCATTTCTAGTTAAATAACTGGAATTTTCCACTGTCGGTCAGCTTGCCCACTGCTTGATCTCTCGCCATGCAGATATAGTCACGGTTGAATCGACAGCCCGAAATCTGATCAACGATCTTGCCATCAACGATAGAAAGGTAGGCAGGACTCATTACATCGCGTTCTTCATTACGGACTCGTGCAAGGTCATCGACGCGAACCAGAATTACCCCCTTCATCGGAGCAAAAACCAGGAACGTTCCTGGAACTTTCTGCTTGAACGGAGGCGAAAAACCAAAAGTGTAGCGCTGCCCCCACTTTCCATAGTCATGATTGCCGATCAGTTTCATAAGCGGGTCGGCACTCTTGGGGTCTGCGACGTAAGGGAAGAAATCAGGCGCACATTTGTCGGTTGTATGCGGCTGGCCTTTGGGATCGAGGATTTTCGGCATGCACGAAGAAGAGTATAGGTCCGTATCCATCGGGAAGCGAGACAGCTTATACCCGGCGACTATATCCGCCTTCGGTGGCGCAACGAACGAAGACGTCGTTCCCGGCGTGCTTTCGGGCCCGGCCTTCACGTAGGTGTAAAAGGTCACGCCAGCGGCAAATAGAATTCTATCGCCAACCATAAAAAACTTCCTCATTGGCCCTGCGCAGCCCTCAGGCGCAGATTTCAACACATAGACTTCTTGGGTTGTAGAAAGCGACAAATGAAAGTGCTTCAAGAGGAAGTTGTCGACCTGTTTAGCTGAAATACCTTGCTTAGTAAGCGGCTGAAAGGTTTGTGGAAAATAATAAGGGGTTGGACTAAGCTGAGCTACACAGGCGTCGGACAACCTGACTTCGTTGTTGCGAAAAACGATAGTGAAAAATTCGGGCGCCTCGTTGAATGGCATGCCACCAAAATAGCCAGCCGACCGATCAAATTTCCAAGCCCCATCAAGTACCGCCGCCCAAGCGTTTGTGGCTGCATAACAAGTGCAGATAAACAGCCACATCCTTAACATCCAGCACCACTGCATCAATTCGGTGCCTTAAACTTTCCACTATCTGTCAGTTTGGCCACTGGGCTGCCCTCTTCCATGCAGACATAGTCGCGGTTCATATCGCAACCCTGAATCTGATCGACCACCTTGCCGTCTACGATGGAAAGATAGACGCCCGACATGATCTCGCGCGCTTCGTTGCGGACCAGCTCAAAATCGTCCACGCGAACCAGGATCACCTGCTTCATCGGCGCAAACACCATGAACGTCGCCGGCACTTTCCGCTTGAAAGGCGGCGAAAATCCTTGGGCATATTCCTGTCCACCTTTGACATAGTCGTGATTGCCAATCAGCTTCATAATCGGATCCGCGCTTTTCGGATCGGCGACATATGGGAAGTAATCCGGGGCGCATTTATCGGTTGTCTGCGGCTTGCCATTAGCGTTCAGGATTTTCGGCATGCAAAAAGAGTTGTAGCGATCGAAACTCATCGGCAGCTTGCTCAGCTTATACGCGGCGACCAGTGCCGCAGCAGGGGCACCAGCGGCTACCGGCACGGACGATGCCTCGGCCTGGACTTTGACGTAGGTATAGAACGTGACGCCTATCGGGACCAAAATCCGGTCGCCAACCATAAAGAAATCCAGGATCGGCAACGCGCAACCGGCTGGCTTGTAGGCCAGCATGTAGACTTCCTTGGTTTTTGACAGCGACAAATTCAAATTCTTTGCAAGGAACCTTTCGACCTGTTTTTCCGTGGTGCCCTTCTTGGTAAGCGGCTGAAAAATATCCGAGAAAAAATATTGTTCCGGCGCGAACTTAGCAACACACCCTTCGGACAGGCGGACTTGATCATTATGAATAGACAAAGTTGAGTAGCGCGGTGCCTCGTTGAGTGGTGTCCGACCAAAATAGTCGATCGAACGTTCAAACTTCCAAGTGCCCTCCAGATTGACGGCGTTGGCGCTACCACTCAGAAAAGAAACGCAGATAAATAGCGAAGTCAGTAATAATCGCATTGGAATCCTATAGCGTTTACGCACGTAGAGTACGAAAAGAAGGTGGAAGCTGAGCAACCTCCGATGGATGGTCGTCGTATCAATTCAGCTTCTGAAATTTTCCAGTCTCCGTCAGCTTTGCAACTGGCTGTCCCCGTTCGATACAAACAAAGTCGCTATTGAATTGACAGCCTGAAATCTGATCGGCTACTTTGCCTCCCACGATCGAAAGATACACACCCGCCATCACATCGCGTGCTTCATTGCGGACCACTGCGAAGTCATCAACCCGAACCAAAACGACTTGCTTCATCGGTGCAAACACGAGGAACGTTGCCGGAACCTTCTGCTTGAACGGAGGCGAAAAATCAAACGCATATTCCTCCCCGGCCTTCGCATAGTCATGATTGCCGACGAGCTTCATCAGCGGATCGTTACTTTTCGGATCAGCAACGTAAGGAAAGTAATCTGGCCCGCATTTTTCCGTTGTCTGTGGCTGGCCTTTCGCGTTCCGTATTTTGGGCAAGCACGAGGAATAGTACTGCTTGTAATCCAATGGCAAGCGGGACAACTTGTATCCGGCGACAATCGAGACAGGCGAGGCCGCAGCCTCTGGCGCCGCTGCGGTCGATGGCACTCTGACGTAGGTGTAAAAAGTCGCGCCTGTATCTATCAGAATACGGTCACCAACCACAAAGAAGTCCATCATGGGATCGGCGCAGTTCTTGGGCGACTTTAGCCCATAGACCTCTTTCGTCG
Organism: Duganella sp. GW821-FHT07G03; assembly: GCF_059418605.1. Lineage (NCBI taxonomy): Bacteria > Pseudomonadati > Pseudomonadota > Betaproteobacteria > Burkholderiales > Oxalobacteraceae > Duganella > Duganella sp. GW821-FHT07G03. The sequence goes on along the minus strand of NZ_JBWKQE010000010.1, from coordinate 153,860 downwards.
TCGATAGCGATAGTCGGAAGTGCTTTAAGAGGAAGTAGTCCAACTGTTTAGCCGAGACGCCCTGTTTGCTTAGCGGTTGAAATACATCGGGAAAGAAATAGCGATTGCTACTGATCTGCGCAACGCAGGTAGCCGATAGCTTGACTTCGTTGTTACCAAAAACCAAAGTAGTAAATTCCGGCGGTTGGTTAGCCGGAATTTCGCCGAAGTAGTCAGCAGAACGTTCAAATCTCCAACTACCTTCCGGCGCTCCAGCCCAAGCACCCACGCACACAAAAATAGCGCCGATCGACAACCACATTCTTAAAAATCGCACGGTCATTTCCTTAGTGTTCAGCATCATAGACATTATTCCTGAATAATTTCATTTCAGATTTCCGGCGCTTGACCAAGCCCCCCTCACCACCGTTGGTGATATCGGCGAACTCGTCACAGCAACCGCTGTAATTTCCCGTATTTAGCTTGGCCAACAGTTTTTTGAACTTACTCAGTCCGCCGGTATTAAAGGCTAAACTCACCAACGCGTCAAATTCATGTTGATGCACTGGCGCCTGCACACTTACCAAAATTCTGTTCCGCACCCGTCTTACATCTTCGGCAAAAAGGGCAAGTTCTTCCTCAGCGGTAAAGCCCTTCTCATATATCTTGTACTTCTCGCTGCCCATGCTTTTAAGCTTCGCGCAGGAATTTTTCCCATCGATAAGGTGTCCTATTCCAATAGTACAGAAACCCTTATGGTCATCATAAGGCAACAGATGCTGTATTTTTAAGTCAGCGCTCTCCCAAGTCCGGATAAAATCCAACCCCAATGGCGACACCATAAGCGTCTTGGCGTCTTTTCGTTCGGTCGAAGGCGGACCTGCCTTGGCGCCATTGGACTTCGCTCCCGCCGTTGCGGGTTTAGACGTGGGCACAGGCGGCTTAGGCGCGGCGCCAGGTGGCGGGAGTTCGGGAGTCGCTTCTGGCGCTTTTTCAACCGGTACAGCGACAGGTACTGCTCCAGTTGCTGGGATCTGAGCTGGCGCGGCAGGTTGGACCGCGATGCCACCGCAATTGATTAGGCCAAACCGTGCTTCACGTTTCGCCATTGCAACCATCTTGTCACCATCGGCGGCATCCCGTGTCTTGGCGTAAAAGCGATCGAGCTTGTATCGCTCCTTAAACGTCCGAACATCCATGTGCACCCATTGGTCAGTAATGCTCTGCGGCTCCAGCGAGAGGCGATTAGGCTCGCTCCAATTAGGGTTTGCCCCCATAATGCCAACCAGCACCTTGTTCTTCAACGACTCCAACAAATTGCCGTCCACGTGCTGGTTGTTGCTGGCGCGCTTGAAATGGATGTCACAGGCATCACCAAGGTGATTGATCGTGAAGATATTCATCTGCTTTGCGCGCTTCCAGCAGCGGTAGCCTGATGAAATTTTCGAGAATCTGAAGTCGAGCTGACTTTCTTTTCCGTGCAAATAAAAAATTGCCGCGCGCAAGCTCCAGAAAAGTCCTCGGTGAATCCCCGGTCGCTCTATGCCGGGCTTGCTCGCGCCGTTGTTCAAATGGCCCACAGAACCTGATTCCGTTCGCGCCAACCCAAAGCCAGTACAGCCCTGATTACCCGGATTGTGAGCGTTACATTGGCAAGCCAGATTAGTGTACGGCAGCGGATACTGCACCAGGAAATCGTCGATCGCGGCAAGTACCTTGCCACAGACTTTCCCGGTCTCGGCCACGCCCATATAGTCGCGCTGAAACTGCTTAACCGCGCTTTGCGTAGCGGCCGTGAACTCGTCGAGCGGCGCCGGGGACTGCACTGTGTTACCGAAGCCCATCAAGCGCAGATTGATCTCCTCAACCAACTGACCTTTATCACCGAGCTTGATGCAGCCGCTCTGGTCGCACACTGGGCTTAGGCTGGTTTTCGGCGTACCGTTCTCGCCGCGATCTTCTTCCTTTACGATCGGCACCGGCGTGGTGACGGGCTGCTCCTTAGCCGGGCCTCGCTCGGCATCGGTGTCGGCATTGTCGGGTGCGGCTCCTTGCTGTTCCTTGAGGTCGGCCGGCGGTGCGGCCGGCACCTCCGGAGCCGGCTCAGGCGCAGTTACCGGAGCGGCTACCGGCACAGCTGGCGCAGCCGCAGGTTCAGCAGGCGCAGCAACCGGCGCGGCAGGCTTGCCGTCCGGTCCGTTCGGTACCTTGAGCACCTGATCGATATGCAGGATGCTGGTCAGCGACAAGCCATTCAGCTTGGCCAATTCAGCCGCCGTGGTGCCGAACCGCGGCGCGATCCTGCCCAGCGTATCGCCGTCCTTCACCAGGTAGGTCTTGCGCTTGTAGGCACCCGGCTCGCCCTCGTCCTTCTGCGGCACCAGCTTGTCCTTGCGCTTGCCGCTGGCCAGCTTCATGGTGAAGTCTTCGGACCACGGAATAACTTTCCTTACCAACTTCATTTCTTTGGTGTCGAATTTTTCGACGAACACGCCCAGGATCGTGCCAATGGCGGTAACGAACGGCGCCAGTTTGCCTTCGGCGTCGGTGACGCCCTTGGCGATGATCTTCTCCAGATGCCGGACCTGGTACTTGAGGCCGACAATGTTCTTGCCGGTGGGGTCCACCAGGCGTAAGCCCACCTTGCTTTGAATTGTGTCTGTTGCTGTATTTGGACCGCTCATGATGTACTCTGAAGCTCATTAGGACTGTTAAGGTTTCGGGCTCAGCCGACGATATCGTCGCTTTCGGTCGGATCGATCTCCGCGATCAAATCCCATTCTTCCAGCGACTGGCCATAGAGGACTTCAATTTCCTCGCCCTCCGGTGCGTAGATCTGCGGCGAGCGGCCATGCTGGTCGAGCGATCCGGTCAGGATGCGTTTGTCCGGCATCAGCGCCTTGTAGACGATGCCGGAGAATGCATGCTGGATAAACAGGTCGTGCACATCCAGGCGATTGCTGAACGGGCCAGCCATATTCGCCGCCGGCAGCAACGGCAACTCACGCTCCAGACGCTGCGGCCCGCCGAAATTCTTGGCGCCGGCGCGTATCGTGATCTTGCCCGGGCACTGCACCGTGATGTTGCCGCCCTCGATGGTGATGTTGGCGCCGCCGGCGGTCGACAGCGAAATGCGCTGGGCGGCGGCCCACTCCACATGCGCGTTGGCGCTGACCAGGTTCACTTCATCGCGCGCCTGCACGGTGAGCACGTCCGCCAGCGCCTGCACATCCACCGCATCCTTGGCGGCGATCAGCTGCAGCCCGATACCGCCGTCGCCCGCCTTGACCGCGCCGGCCAGCACGCCGATGGCCTGGCCGCTGTGCATGCGCATCTGGCCGCCGGTGGCGAACTGGGTGTCCTGCCCGCTCATCAGCGTCACGGTTTCGCCGTTCGCCAGTTGCACGTTCTGTCCGGCCGTCACGCCGAGGCCATTCTTGGCGGCGATCGCGATGATGGGGCTGGACATATGGGGAAGCTGGCCGTCGGCGCTCTCCACCATGCCGGAAGCCGCCGCCAGCATCGCCTTGAGCGGCGCCGACTGGCCGGATAGCACGCTGTGATGGGCCTTGGCCGCGCCCTGATGCGCCGCCAGCGCCACGGTCTGGTGAGTGGTGGCGGCCTGGCTGAAGGTCTCGCCCAAGGTGACGGCTTGCTTCAGCATGGCGATCACGGCTGAATTGTCACCCACCGGTTCGCGGCTGCCGGCCTGGTGCGAGATGCCGTAGCTGGACACCAGCAGGCCTGCGCCCGCCCGCACCGTGCCGTAGGCATCGGTGCGCAGTTCGGCGCCGAGGCCGCGGAAGCTGCCGCGATAATTGTCCGCGCCGTGGATCAAATGCCCCAGACTGAGCTCGCTGGCCGCATGGCTGCTCTTCAGCTGGACCCGTCCCTGCGCGTCGGTGTCGTCGAACAGCAGCTGGCTGTAGCCGGTCCCGCCGAACTCCTTGCTGCGCAAGCCCCACTGCGCCGCGCCGTTGCCGTGGCCGGCCATATCGGACGAGGCGCCGTGCCACAGCGGACTGTTGCCGCCGGCAAGGTTGCCTTGCGCCGAAGGCGCATGATCATGCGCCGGCCCAAACAGCGATGCCTGGCTGTCCGCATCCGCCTGCCCGCCCGGCGTCGGCGCAACGCCGCCCTCGCCCTGGCCGTTGTACAAGGCGCCGACGACGATGGGCCGGTCGATATCGTTTTCCAGGAACTGCACCAGCACCTCTTGCCCGATGCGCGGCAGGAACTGGCTGCCCATGCCGCCGCCGGCCGAACGCTGCGCCACCCGCACCCAGCACGTGGCCCTGCCATCGTCCTGCCAGTGGAAGCGGATGCGCACGCGGCCGAGCCGGTCACAATGCAGCTCGTCGGCGCCACCGGCCTGGTCGTTGCCGTCGACACCGACCACGATGGCCGTCTGCGCGCCCGGCGCGGTCGGACGCGGATGGCTGCGGCCGTCGCTGCCCGGCAGTTGCGGACGCCAGGGGACATCGGCGGCGACCGCTTCAAAACAGTTGGCATAGCCGCTCTTGCTGGCCTGCGCCACGGCCAGTGCGAAGTCTTCCGGCATGTGCTCGTGTACGATTTCCTGCAACAGTTCCGGGATCGGACCGAACAGCTCGGCCAACGCCTGCTGCGCCGGCGACGGCAGATTGTTGACGCCGACGCTGGTCACGCGGGTCAGCGTGAAGGCGGCGTTGTCGCCTAGCTGCTGCAAGGGCGCGTGGAGGATCGTGAAGCGGGTGCCGGCCCGCAGCGTGCGCACCGTGGAGCGGCCGCGCCACAACTGGCTGCGCGCTTCCCGCCCTTCCATTTGCAAGCCGGCGTAGCGCCGCGCCTGTTCGGCGTTGGCGTAGGCGTATTGGCCGGCGACGTCGTACGATTCCAACGGCGGCAGCTTGCTGCTGTTCTGCTCGCGGGATGGTGCGTTGGCCGTCACCACCTGCTTGGCTTTGTAGTCGTAGCTCAGCACCGTCGCCATCGAGGCGTTGATGGTGCGCTGCGACGTCAAGGCCTGCACCGTATCCTGGCGCTCGCCGGCACGCGCGTTGTGGTAGCGGATGCCGCCGTCGGCCTCGCTGCTCGGGTCTTCCGGCGTGGCCGTCTGCTGGGTGCTGTCGGCGTAGATCACCGCCGCCGGGCCGTCCGGCCCCTGTTCGAAGCGCCATGCCAGGCCTTCCTCGGTCAGCAGCCGGCGCACGAACTCGAGATCGGACTCGCGGTACTGGCAGCAATAACTGCGTGGCAGGGCGCCATCCATGAATGGCGCGGTCTCGTCGCTCCAGCGCCACTGCGCCAGCGGCAAATACCCTTCGAACACGGATTCGACGATCTCCATCACCGTCTTGTCTTGCCATACGCGGCTGTTGCACACCTGGGCCATGCGCCACATCCAGGGCGACAGGCGCAGCCGGTAGCGCGCCAGGCCGCCCTCGCTGCCCAGCATGGCCACCTGGCTGATGTCGCCGGCGAACGTGGCACGGGTGCCGTCCGCCAGGCTCACCGCCAGACTGGCGGGCTGGCCCAGCAGTGGCGCAAGCTCCAGATGGGCATCGGTCGACACCGCGATGATGTCGCGCGCGCCTATCCCCTGCACAATATCGTCGGCGGCAAAGGCCTCGACCATCAGTCCGTCAGGGCCCGATTCGCCATCGCCCACAGTGAGGGCGTAAAGCCGGGACTCGGCCGAGAACTGGGCCAAGGTTGCGTAAATCTGCTCTATGGGTTGCATGAATGGGTAGGGTTATAGCACGACAATATTTATTGTATAACAATGCGCAAAAATGCAACTTTAGCGATTTCAATCGGAACAGGCCTCCACACGAAGATGGTCGCGGGATCAATCAACGCGCGCGGCGCATGCCGCGCATTTCACCAGTCCCGTGCGGCCGATGGTCCAACCGCACTCCCTCGCCGCGACGGCCGCCCTTTTCGCCCACTCGTCCATCGGATCGTTGGCGACTTCTTCGAATTCAAAGAACGCGCGGCAATCATGGGATTCGCACACGAGCATAAATTCGCAGAACAGCATTTCTTCGAGCAGGTCATTCAACATTGCGATGGCTTTCTAAATGTGGAGCGCACGCAGCTCAGGCCAGAGCCGCCTGACGCAGCACTTCTTCAGCCCATTGATTCAGGCTCTTTCCGTGGGCAGCGGCGGCGAATGCCGCCGCCTCGTGTATGGAGGGATCGACCCGCAGAGAGAACTTGCCGGAAAATTTTTTGCGTGGTTCGACGCCGTCTTCAGCGCAAGCTTCGAGAACAGCCCTCAGCGAAATCCCGCCTTCCCTTTGCAAACCTTCGACATCCTTGGCGTAGAAATCCGTCCCACCATGAAGCCCGAGAAATTCGCCCCGGAACATTTGAATTTCGGGATCGAAAGTAATTACGGCCTGGTAGCCGTCAATGGTCATCGTATTGTGCATACTCATGGCTTGATGGTAGCAGAAAATGGTATCAATATACGTTCGATCTGCGGGGAGTCCACCCGTGTCAGGGTCACCAGGGCGACGTCGTTGCTGCGCATCGGCAGCTTGACCTCGACCGCGCCGCTGTTGCCGACCTGGATCACGCGGTCGGTCTCGGGCAGGTCGCGGGTGAGCCCGTGCAGCTGCTCGACCTGGGCCGGGGTCAGCGTCTTCGGCGCGCCCATCTCGATGTAGGCCGAGTAGGCGTCGTTGGCGCGGAAGCCGCTGCGGTGCACCTGCAGCCGGTACTTGCCGGCCTTGACATGGCTGATGCGCACCGCCAGCGGCGCCGATGGCGACGACGGCACCACGCGGCCGTAGAACGGCCGGTTACTAACCTTCTGGTCGGGCTGCTGGAAGTCCCACACCACCGCCGTCACCTTGCGGCCATCCGCGGACGCCATCACCTGCGCGTCGGCGACCGGGATCTCGTTGCCGCTCAGCGCGTGCAGATACTTGTAGGCGAAATACGCGGGCTTGCGTATACCCTGCGGATTGAGCAGGCCGAAGCCGCCTTCGAACGGTTTGCTCGGCGGACCAGGTTCCTCGAACAGGTCGCTGTAGGTCCAGTAGCTCATGCCTTGCACCAAACCCTTGGTGGCCTTGAGCTTGCTGAGTATGTACGCCGAGCTGATGTAGGAATCGTGCACCAGGTCGCGCGGCGTGTAGCTGGTGCTCCACTCGGTGAAGTACAGCGGCAGCGTGGGGAATTTGGAGGCCGAGATCTGCTCGCGCACGCGCCGCACGTCGCCGACGATGGCGTCCGGCGACGCCGACAGCTTGGTGTCGCCCTCGCCTTTTTCGTCGAGGAAGCCACCGTCCACGCCGTAGGTGTGGGTGGTGACGAAATCGACGGCCGCGCCGCTATGGGCCACATGGTCGAGGAATTCCGGCACCCAGGCGGCGCCGGCGGTCGACGGCCCGCCCACGCGCAACGCCGGATCGAAGGCCTTGATGGTGTTGGCGGTCAGGTCGTACAGTTCGAAATACGCCTTCTGGTCGGCGCCTTCCCAGAAGCCATCCAGGTTGGGCTCGTTCCACACTTCGAAGAACCAGCTGCGCACTTCCTCCCGGCCGTAACGCTGCTCGATGTGGCGCACGAAGGCCGCGATCAGGTCTTTCCATTTGGCCGGATCGGGATGCGAGGTGTTGCCTTGCCAGTAGAAGATCTGATTGTTCGAGGTGGCCATCGCCTTGGGCGTGAAGCCCAGCTCGACGAAAGGCTTGATGTGGCGCGCCAGCAGCTGGTCGTACAGCTGGTCCAGCTTGGTCCAGTCATAGACGAGCTTGCCGTCCTCGGTGCGCACCGTGCCCAGCACGTCGTGGAAGATGGCGTGGAAGCGCAGGTAGCGGAAGCCGAGCTCATCGACCGTGGTCTGCAACTGCGCCATGCTGTCGTCGCGCTGCAGCGTGCCCGGATAGTCGGAGCCGACCGACAGGTCGTAGAAACGGTCGAGCGGCTTGAGCGCCTGCGCCACGTCGATCACGATGCGGCGCGGCGCCGGGTGGCCGGCGTCGGCGGCCGATGCGGCCGACAGCGGCAGGCAGATCGCGGCGAGCGCCGCCAGGCAGGTGGGGCGAAAATGCGGCATGGGTACGGTCTCCTTGGACTGATTATTGCCCGGATGCTAGCACCTGCGCCGCGTATCCGACATGGGAGACGGGACCGTTGTTATATTTCGTTAGGCCGGTTGGTGATTTGCGTAATGCCGCTCGCAACAGACCCCGCCGCCTTCAGTACGGTTCGAACTGAATACCGGCTTTTTGCAGCTGGGACGCCAACAAGCTCTTCCACGGTCCTTCCGGCGACCACACCCGTGCGACCGATTCATAGGCGAGCTCGGGCTTCTCGTGCAGGACGATGGCGCGATACAGGAAGGTCATGCTGGAGGCGCGCATATTGACCTGGCAATGGACCAGGACCTTGCGATCACGCAGCCGCCCCATGGCCGCGACGAACGACTGGAAGTCGGCTTCGGTAGGATTGCCGAAGCGGATAGGAATATTGATGAACTCAAGGCCCTGCCGGCGAACGATCTCCGCTTCGCCAGCAATGGCGTCCGGCACGGTCGGTGGCGCCAGGTAAATGACGGCACCAAAACCCTGCGCGGCCAGGGCTGCCAGTGCCGCGGCGCTTGGCTGGCCCGATGTGACCAACCGGGGCGAGATCGCGACCACGTTCGGCGCCTCGATCACCGAATCCGTCGCAGACGCCGTGCCACATGTCAGCAAGCCGGACAGCAGCGTGAACACCGCCATTGCATGCGTCGCTTTAACCACGGTATGGTCCCTTGACTTCACCCCAGCCCCACTTGGGCATGGGTGCATCGTGATCGGCCTGTGCCCCCGGCCGCGAGTTGATGACGGCCAGACGTGAGCCCCACTCGAGATAGCCAACCAGCGCCGAGCGGAATTCCGGGTCATCGGGCATGCCCAACTCATCGGCGGTTTCAAGCAGCAGGGCGACCCAGCGGCGCCGCTGCTCCTGGACCAGATGCCGGTTGAGATGCTGCTGAATCATGTGTGGGTGTCCCCCATGCTGCTCGGAGTAGCTGGTGGGCCCGCCCAGCACCTCGGCAAGAAAGGCCGCAACGTGCGCTGGATGATCGTCGCCCATATGGGCAAACACTGGGGCCAGCAAGGTATCGCGCTTGACATGCTCGTAGAAGCGCGAGGTCAGACGACGCAGGGCGTCGATACCGCCCAGCCATTCGTACAGCGTAGGAATGTTTTCGGACATGCGGAACCTTTCAATGGCGATCTAGGTGGCGACGTTTTAGCGGCGGCTATCCCCGCTACTGGCTGTCGACAGTGTACAACCAGCTCTGCAGACCGTCGCCACCTTTCCGCCTATCACATCTTTCTTCAGGCAAGCCTTCATCAACCAGCAAGGCAGCTCAGCCGGTGTCTCGCGCCAGTTCCGCATCCCTTATCCGGATGAATACATGGTGAAGATGGCCGAAGATGCGCTGCCCTACTGGACCGAACTGCAAACCCACAGCAAGGAACAACTGCTGACGACGGTCGGCACCCTGGCGGAAATCGAAGAGCGATGCTGGGCCGCCAAGTTCGTGCCGCTACTGGGCAGCATCCTGTCGGAAATGGCGCTCGACGGCAAGATGCTGCAGTCCTATTTCGGCCTGCCCCGCCCGAGCTGGCTGCCAGCCGACTATTACCTCGGCTGGTAGACCGCCGGGGCCTTATGCGCGATTCCGATTGCGCGTTACATGGGCCAGCACCGGCATCAGCAGCAGGACCAGCGGCAATTGCACCACCAGGCCGGAGATGATCGCGATGGCCAGCGGCTGCTGCATCTCCGAGCCCTTGCCGATGGCGAAAGCCAGCGGCAACAGGGTCAGGATCGCCGCCAGCGTGGTCATCGCGATCGGCCGCATGCGGTTGATGCCGGCTTCGACCAGCGCTTGTTCCATCGGCATGGTGCGCAACAGGTCCTGCTGTTCCGAGTAGTAGAAGATCGCCACCTCGGTGGCCATGCCGATGATCATGGTCATGCCCATCATGGCGGAAATATTCAACTCCGTCCGGCTGATCCACAGGCCGGCGAACACCGCGGACACCGCCAGCAACGCCGTCACCAGGATGGACAGCGCGATGCGGAAACTCTCGTACATAAACAGCAGCAGCAAGAACACCAGCGCGGCAGCGGCGGCGAACACCATCAACAGCCCCTGGAAGGCGATCTGCTGTTGCTCATAAAGCCCGCCCAGCGTGAAATACGCGCCGGCCGGCAGCGCATCCGGCTGCGCCATCGACTGCTTGACGTCGGCGATCACCGAGCCCAGGTCGCGTCCGCTGATGCGCGCGGTCACCGCCACCATGCGCTTGAGGTTTTCGCGGGCGATTTGCGGCTGGCCGGTGACGGCCTGCATCGTCGCCACCCTTTGCAAGGGGAATAAATGGCCGTCCGGCGCGCGGATTTGCAGCTGCAGCAGCGCCGTATCCGTGCTGCGCATGGCCTTGGGTATCCACAGGCGCAGGCCGACCATTTTCGAACCGACGGCCACGCGCGTCGCCACCACGCCGTTGAGCATCGCGTCGACCGACTTGCTGATCGCATCGACATCGCTGCCCTCCTGCGCCGCCTTGACCGGGTCGATGTGGATCAACAGCGCGTCGCCGGCCGGATTGATGCCGTTGCGGACATCGACCACGCCGTTAATCTTCGCGATGCGCGCGGCCACCGTCTGCGCCGCGCGGTTCAGCTGCTCGGGAGTGTCGGCGAAAATCTTGATCTCGACCGGCTGCGGCACCGCCGTCAGGTCGCCGATCAAGTCTTCCATCAGCTGCGCCATTTCGATCGTCAGGCCGGGCACATCGCGTTCGACGCGGCCACGGATATCGTCCATCACCGCTTCCACCGGACGGCGATTGGCGCCCTTGAGCCGGATGAAGAAATCGCCGCTGTTCGCTTCGCTCAGGCCGCCGCCCAGGCCGGTGCCGGTGCGGCGCGAGTAGCTTTCCACGTCGGGGGTATTGCGCACGATCTGCTCGACCTGGCGCAGCAGGCGGTCGGTTTCAGACAGCGCGGTGCCGGGCTGGCTGCGGTAATCCAGGACAAAGCCGCCCTCGTCCATCGCCGGCATGAAGCCTGAACCGACCGCCCTGAACGCCAGCACGCCGATCAGCACCAGCGCCACCACCGCCGGCAGCACCAGCAGCGGACGTCGGAACAGCGCCGCCAGCGTAGTGCGGTAATGGCGTTGCAGCCAAAGCAGCAGGCGCGACTCCGGATGCGGCTCGGCATCGCGCGCCTTGAGGAAGCGCTCCGCCAGCAGCGGCACGGCCAGCCAGGTCAGCAGGAAGGAAATGAACAGCGCCGCCGCCATGGTCAGCGACAAGGCCTTGAAGAAGGCGCCGGTCACGCCGCTGAGGAAAGCCAGCGGCGCAAAGATCACCAGCGTGGACGCGCTGGAGCCGGCCAGCGGACGGGTAAATTCGATCGCCGCTGAAATCACGCGCTCATGCATTTCACCCTGCCCGCCCTGCAGGCGGCGCACGATGTGCTCGATCATGACGATGGCGTCGTCGATGATCAAGCCGACCGCCGCCGCCATGCCGCCCAGCGTCATGATGTTGAAGCTCATGCCCAGCACCGACAGCAGCAGCACCGTGCTGGCCAACACCGCAGGCACCACCACCACCGCGATCATCGTCACCTTGACGTTACGCAGGAACACCAGCAGCACCAGGGCGGACAGGCCGATGCCGATCAGCACCGCATCGCGCACGCTGGCCGCCGATTCGGTCACCAGCTCGCTCTGGTCATACCAGCTGGCGATCTGCACGCCGGCCGGAATATTGTGCTGGTACTCCGCCAGCTTGGCCTTGACGTCGGCGGCGATCTGCACGCTGTTGCTGCCGGGCTGCTGGTACACCGAGAACAGCACGGCGTCGCGGCCGTCGGCGGTCACGCGGGTCCATTCCGGCACCACCGACTGCTCCACCGTGCCGACATCGGCCAGCCGCAGCATGGCGCCGGCGGCGTTGCGCAGCACGGTCTGGCGGATCTGGGCCAGGCTTTGCAGCCGGGTATCGGACATCACCAGATACAGCTTGTAGTGATCCTCCAGCCGGCCCACCGCCGACAAGACGTTGGTGGCCGCCAGCGTGCGCGCCACCTCGTCCAACGTCAGGTCGTGGGCGCGCAGGCGGACCGGATCGACCGTCACACGATACTCCTCCAGTGCGCCACCCATCGTTTGCACGCTGGACACGCCATTGACACTGGACAGCAAAGGCCGCAGCTGATATTCCGCCAGGTCGCGCAGCTGCACCGGCGACAGCGTGCTCGACACCAGGCTGTAGGCGACGATCGGAAACACGGTCGGATCCATGCGCCGCGTCGTCATCTGCGTGCCGGCCGGCAGCTGGCCGAGCACCTGGGCGATGGCGGCGTTGACTTCCAGCGTGGCGGCGGCCATGTCGCGGCCCCAGTCGAAATTGATTGATACTTCAGCCGAGCCGCGGCTGGTGGTCGAGCGCAGGTTGCGCACGCCGGGCACGCGCCGCACCGCCTCCTCCACCGGCCGCGTGACCAGCATTTCCATCTGCTCGGCGGGTTGATCGCCCGCATCGAGCGACACCACGGCACGCGGGAAGGACATGGTCGGGAACAACGACACCGGCAGATGGAAGGCCGCCACCATCCCCGCCATCGCCAGCATCAGCAGCAGGAACAGGATGGAGCGGCGGTGCGACTGGGCCCATGCCGCGACGCTCATGGCGTGCTCCCGCGCACGGCGGCGCCGTCCTGCAATTCGTAATTCCCCAGCACCACCACCGGCAGCGCCGCATCGAGCGCGCCTTCGACGCCCACCGCCCGCTCGGTCTCGAGCAGTTTGCGCACAGCCACGCGGCGCGCCTTGCCCTGCGCCACCTGGAACAGGTAGGCGCCCTGGTCGTCCACCAGCACCGCCTGGCGCGGCACCGACCATGCCGGACGACTGCCCAGCTCGATCAAGCCCTGCAGGTGGCTGCCAACCGGCATCCGCGCCTGCGCCGCGGCGGGCAGCAAGGCGATCGCGCCGGCCATCTGCGTTTTCGGATCGACCATGTTCTGGATCGAGGCGATGGTGCTGTTGGCGGCCGGGGCGCCCTCCTGCAGCGGCGCGAGCGTGACCTTCATGCCGGCTTTCAGCTCGGCGATGCGGGCAGGCTCGACCGCAAGCAAGACCTTCAGCGCATCGGTGCGTCCCAGCTGCACAATGGTGGCGCCGGCCGCCACGCGGTCGCCCTGCGCAACCGGAATGGCGACCACCACGCCGTCGAACTGCGCTAGCAGATCGGCCGAACCGTGGGCGCCATTCAGGCGCGCCTGCGCCGCCAGCATGGCCTTCGCGTCAGTCGCCGCCTTGGCGGCGGCATCCACCTGGGATTGCGTGGACAGCTGCAAGGCCAACAGATCCTGCTGCCGCTTCAGCTCATGCCGGGCGAACTCCAACGCGCTGGCCGCCTGTTCGTAGGTCACCAGCCCATTCGGATCGCTGGACAGGACGGCCAGCAGGTCGCCGCGACGCACCGCCTGCCCGGCAACAACGGCCATCCGGGTCACCTGCCCGGCCTGGGGCAGGCTTTGCGACTCGACCTTGCTTGCGGCGATATCGCCGAACACGCTCATGGTCAAGGGCATGGGCTGCATGCTGACCTTGACCGTCTGCACCAGCACGCTGCCGCCCCCGGCCTCTTCGCCGCCGGCCGCCGCGCTCGCGCCGCCCGCGCGGGCATACCACCAGGCGCCGCCAGCGGCCAGGGCCAGCAGCAACGCAACGCCGGTCAATTTCATTCGGGTCATGGTTGAGTACTTTCAAGGTTGGTCATATCGATGCCGAGTACGGTGCGCAAGGCGACCCGCTGTTCCAGCACTGCTTGCTCCAAGGCGATGCGCTCCAGTTGCCTGGCCAGCAGCGCCGAACGCGCCAGGGCGTAGGCCAACACGTCGGCATTGCCGGCGCGGAAGGCCTGGTCGCTGCGCGCCAGGACCTTGGTCTGGTCCTGTAAATCGGCATCCATGCTGGCGGCCTGCGCGAGGTTCAGCGCCTGTTCATCGAGGATGCGTTGAACGTCGTTGCGCGCCGCCTGCACCCGCACCTGGTATTCGTCGTAAGCCTTCTGCCGGCTGGCCTGCCCGATCGCGATGTTGCCGCGATTGCGATTCAAGAACGGCAGCGACATGGTGACGCCGATCCCGCTCGAATAGACGTTGCTGGAGTCGCGTGCGCGGGTAAACCCGAGGGTCAACGCCGGGAACTGCGCCAGCAACGCACCGCGATAGCGCTGGTCTTCCGCCTGATACGCGGCCTGCAACGCGCGCAGGTCGGGACGCCGCTGGACTATATCGGCCAGCGCCGACTGCGCCAATGCCGCATCGACCGTGCCGACGTCGCTGCCTGGCTGGAGCACCAGGACCGTATCGGGCGAGAGTCCCAGCAAGGCGTTCAGTTCGTGCGCGGTCTGGTTTTGCAGCTTCTTCAGGTCAAACAACTGGCGCTCCACATCCTGTAGCCCCGCCAGGTTGGGGGTGACTGCGTCGCTGTTCACCAGGCCGGCGTCGAGCGCCCGCCGCGTGCGCGCATAGCGGTCGGCGAACAGCTGGCGCGTGTCGTTCAACACCGCCATCTGCTTGCGGCCCTGCACCACCTTGACGAATAGCAGTTGCGCCTGCGAGGCCACTTGCCACTCCTGCCACAGCAGCGTGAGATCGGTTTTGGCGGCGTCGTTTTCGGTGGCGCGATGCAGCGCGCCATGCGTCAACAGGCTGGTGATGTCGTAGCCCAGGCCCGCACTGAACGCTCTGGTAGCGCCCGCCCCGCCGCTGTTGGACAGGTCGCTGCTGAGGGATAACTGCGGGTCCGGCAGCAAGCCGGCGGAAAAAGCTTGGGCGTGTCCGATCGCCGCGTCGTCACGCGCCAGTCGCAAATCGGGATTATTGACCACGGCCAGCATTGCGACTTCGACGATATCGAGGCCATCGTCGGGATCAAAGCGATGCGCGGCCATCGGCGGGAACGGCAGGCTGCGCGTATCGACCACCAGCCTGGCGGACGGGCCTTCCTGCAGCGGCAGCGGCTGATAGCTTGAGCAGGCCGACACCCAGGCACAGGCCAGTAGCAGACCGCGCCGCAGCTGCGGAGTTTTCAGTGCCAGTAACATAGCGGAGTCCAAGCAAGGTTAAACAATGCGTGCAGGATACTTGCTGCAGAATTAAGTGCGCGTTAAACCAGGCCAGATAGCCATCCGCTGTCTTTCGGCTAAGTTTGCTGTAATCAAGCCTACACATTTGCTCGCCATACTTGCCGCTAGTTCAAGGCGCGGGATGGTCCGGCGCCTGCGAGTTAAAGGATGGCCCGGCGTGCGCGTACTACTGGTGGAAGATGATGACATGGTGGGCGAGGCGATGCAGCTGGCGCTCCAGCAGGCGGCTTTCGTGGTCGACTGGATCCGCGACGGCAGCAAGGCGCTGGAAGCCGTCTTCGCCCACTACGACATGGTGCTGCTTGACCTCGGCTTGCCCGGCTGCGACGGCATGACCGTCATGCAGGCGTTGCAGCGGAACGCGCCGCTGCTGCCGGTGATGATCGTCAGCGCCCGCGACGGGCTCGATGACCGCGTGCGCGGACTGGACCTGGGCGCCGACGACTACATCCTGAAACCGTTCGACATGCCGGAACTGCTGGCGCGCATGCGCAGCGTGCAGCGCCGCTACCGCAAGCAGAACGAACGCCATATCGGCACCGACGCCATCCGGCTCAACATGGACTCCCTGTGCATGTGCGTGGGCGAAATCGAGGCGCCGCTATCCCAGCGCGAAGCGTCGCTGATGCAGGCCCTGCTGGCCCGGCCGGGAGCGATCCGCTCGCGCGAAGCGCTGGAACGCGAGGTGTACCACAGCGACGACGACGTGTCGAGCAACGCGCTGGAATTCCTGATCTACTCCATCCGCCGCAAGTTCGGCCAGTCCACCATCCGCAACGTGCGCGGCATGGGCTGGGCAGTGGCCAAATGAGAGGCTTGCGCTCGCTGCAAGCCAGGCTGGCCTTGTGCCTGGCTGGCGTGATGCTGGTCGCCGCTGGCATCGCCGGCACCGTTTCCTACCGCACCGCCTTCCACGAGGTCAACGAGCTGCAGGACGACCAGCTGCGCCAGATGTCGGCGCTGGCCAAGCGGCGTCACCTGGCCACGCCTTACGGCTTGCAGGACCTCGACAACCATGTGGTCGACGTCGGCGCGCGCATCATGGTCCAGCTGCTGCATCACGGCGCGTGGGGAGAGGTGGAAGGCGCCGAAGTTCCGTTGCCGCTGGCGGCCGACCTGCCGGATGGCCTGCAGACGCTGGAGGTGCTAGGCCAGCAACGGCGCCTGTTCCTGCGCACCCTGCCCGGCGGCGAGCGCGTGGCGGTCAGCCAGAGCACCGCCGTGCGCGATGAAGTGGCGCACAACGCCGGCAAGACCACCATCGTCCCGATCGCCGTGCTGATCCCGGTGCTGGCGCTGGCGATGATCGCCTTGATACGGCATATGCTGGCGCCCGTCATGCGCCTGGCCCAGGAACTCGACCAACGCGGCGACGATCAACTGGCGCCGCTCGACGACAGCGACGTGCCCAGCGAAGTGCTGCCGTTCACCGCCGCCATCAACCGCTTGCTGCAACGGGTTGAACTGACGCTGGCGCAGCAGCGACGCTTCGTCGCCGACGCCGCCCATGAATTGCGGACGCCGCTCACCGCCATCTCGCTGCAAGCTGAATTGCTGGCGGGCCTGAACCTGAGCGAGCAGGCCCAGCCCAGGTTGCAGTCGCTGCAGCGCGGCATCTTGCGGGCGCGCCACCTGGTGGCCCAGCTGCTGTTGCTGGCGCGCCTGCAAGGCCGCGATGCCGCGAACCGGGACGCCGTCGCGGTGGGCCTGGTCTGCCAGAGCGTGCTGGAAGACCTGCTGCCGCTGGCCGATCAAAAGCAGGTCGTGCTCACCGCCCATGTGGACATGGCGTGCAGCGTGCGCTCGAACGCGATGGATGTGGGCGCCGTGCTGCGCAACCTGATCGACAACGCCATCCGTTACATCCAGCCCGGCGGCCAGGTGGACATCGACATCGAATACCGCGCCGCGGCGCTGTACATCTGCGTCAGCGACAACGGTCCCGGCGTACCGGAACACGAACGCGACCTGGTGCTATCGCCGTTTTATCGGGGCGTGGCCATCACCGGCACCGGCTCCGGCCTGGGGCTGGCGATCGTGCACAACATCGTCCAGCGCATGGCCGGGTCGATCGCGCTGAGCGCCAGCCTGCCCGACGCCAGCGGCCTGACGGTGCGCATTGCCCTGCCCATCCCCGCCACCGAACCCGCTTCCCTTGCCACCCCAGTCCCGGACGTTCTTCATTTTCAATGAGAGTATGTATGCAAACCAAACCCATCCAGCAAGCGCTCCTTCCCGCCCTCATCAGCCAGCTGTTCCTGATGCCGGCCTACGCGGCCGACCCGGCGACTGCCGCGCCGTCCGGCGACGCGATCCAGGTGATCGTGGTGGACGCCCAGCGCGCCACCAACGCCAATGCGCGCCAGGCGCAGGAACAAGCGCCTAACCTGATCAACCTGATGACGGCGGCGGAGATGCGCAAGCTGCCCGACGTGAACATCGCCGAATCGGTGCGCCGCATCCCCGGCATCTCGCTCGAGACCGACACCGGCGAGGGGCGCTTCGTCAATATCCGCGGCCTCGACGCCGACCTCAACAGCACGACCTTCGGCGGCCTGCGGCTGCCGCCGTCGAACAACGCCTCGCCGTTCGGCGGCGGCCGCGCGGTGGCGCTGGACGCGATTCCGACCGGCCTGGTCGGCGCGATCACGGTGACCAAGTCCAATCTGCCGGAGCAGGACGCCGAGGCGCTGGGCGGCACCATAGAAATCACGCCGAAGACCACGCCCCGCAACGGCAAGCCCTTCCTTGAAGCGCGCATCGGCAGCGGCCGCGAATCGCTGCGCGGCACCAATATCGCCGACCTGTCGCTGACAGCGGGCAGCCGTTTCGGCGGCGACGGCGCGGATAAAAACAGCGGCAACGCTTATGCGGCCCATCCTTTTTCGATCGTCGTCACAGCCGCCTACTATGAGGACAAGCGCGGCATCGACGACGTCGAACCGGCCTTCCTCGACGATGGCGTTCACTCGCCATTGACATATGCCGGCTGGGACCAGCGCTGGTACCAGTACCACCGCCGCCGTCACGGCGTCGGCATCGACCTGGGCTACCAGCCGGACGCGCGCAACAGCTATTACATCCGCGGCTTCGACGCCGGCTATACCGAATCGGTGGTGCGCCAGCGCCTGACCGTGACGCCGGACGGCGCGGCGGTCGCCACGGCCAGCGGCTTTATCGACGGCATGGGCGCCAACGGCTTCGACAAGACCTTGCGCGACGAGCAGGAAACCATCAACAACAAGGTGTTCATGGCCGGCGGCAAGAACCAGCTGGAACACGCGGTGCTGGACTATCGCCTGGGCTACACGCGCGGCTCGTACAACAAGATGCACGACTATAATTCCGACTTCAACTACACGCCGTCCGGCACGGCTACCGTCAGCTATGCCAACAGCGGACCGGGCAACGTGCCGGCGTTCACCGTGAGCGGTGCGGACTATCTGAATCCCGCCAACTATGCGCTGGTCAAGTTACAGAACAGCACCACCGACATCTCGGACCACGAATGGTCGCTGGCCGCCAACCTCGCATGGGATACGCGCATCGGCGGCTACGATGAAGAGAGCCTCAAGATGGGCGCAGGCGCCCGCCTGCGCAAGCGCGTGGTCAACGGCCAACCCTATTCGTTCGACAAGCTGCCGGCACTGCCGCTGACCGCCGCCTCGGGCGGACCCGGCGTCACCTTCTATGACGGCCACTACCAGAACGGACCGCAGCTCACGCCGGGGCTGATGCAAACGCTGTATGGCGGTCAGCAGGTGGTGTCGGCCTCGAACGCGGAAAACGCCGCGCTCCAGTACCTGCAAGACAAGGAAGACGTCTACGCCGCCTACGGCCAATACCAGATGCGCTCCGGCGCGCTGGGCGTGACGGGCGGCGTGCGTCTGGAAGCGACCCGCGCCAATTATGCGGCCAATGCCAAGGGCGCCGACGCCGCCGGCAATCCCCTGATCCAGCCGGAGAACCGCGACCGCAACTACCTCAACTGGTTCCCCAGTGTGCAGGCGCGCTATGAACTGGGCGGCTCGACGCTGCTGCGCGCGGCCTTCTCCTCGACCATCGCCAGGCCGGGCTTCAGCCAGGTATCGGCTGCGCTCAATATCGATCCCGGCGCGAACAGTGTTACCAAGGGCAATCCGGACCTGAAGCCCACCACGGCCAATTCGTTCGACCTGTCGTTCGAACGCTATCTGCCCAACGCCGGCATTGCCTCCATCGGCTTCTTCGACAAGGAAATCAGCAATTACATCGCGGCCAGCCAGAGCAACCAGACCTTCCCCAACAGCGGTTTGTTTGCCGGTTTTGTCGGCATCGCCCACGTCTACTCGTTTGCCAATGTCGGCAAGTCGAGCGCGCGCGGCCTGGAGCTGAACTACGAGCAGCGCTTCACTACCTTGCCCGGCTGGCTCGGCGGCCTGGGCGCCAGCGCCAACTACACCTTCGTCGATTCGCGCTTCGAGATCCGGCCCGGCGAAACCTCGACCCTGCCATCGACGTCGCGCAACACGGTCAATGCGGCCATTTTCTACGAAGCCGGTCCGTGGAACCTCCGTCTGGGCATGTACACCCTGTCGCGCAATTTGTGGGCGATCGGCGGCAGCGCGGCGCAGGACGTGTATTCCGAGCGCCGCACCTCGTACGATTTCGGCGGGGCGTACGCGCTCGACAAACACGTGTCGCTGTATCTCAACGCCAAGAACCTCAGCGACACGCCACTCAAGTTTGCCGAGGGCACAGCCAATCGCACCATCCAGCGCGAATTCTACGGCGCGACCTATCAGGCCGGCGTTAATCTCACCTATTAATCTTCATCCACTGCTTCGGACACGATATGAACCACACCGCACGTTACACCGCCCTGCTCGCCCTGCTGCTGGGCCACTTTGTCACGCCATACAGCGTGGCGGCGACCGCCGACTACGCCATCCACGACCGTATCGCCTTGAGCGGCGACGGCAAATGGGATTACGCCAGCATCGACGCCAGCCACCAGCGCCTGTATGTCACCCACGGCAACCAGGTGCAGGTGATCGACCTGGGCACGCATAACATGGCAGGTGCCATCGCCGGCACCGAAGGCGTGCATGGCGTCGCCTTCGCGCCGGAGCTGAACCTGGGCTTCACCAGCAACGGACGCTCGGACAGCGTCACCGTGTTTGCGCTCGACAGCCTGGCCGTCAAGCAGCAAGTCAAGGTCAGCGGAAAAAATCCCGACGCGCTCCTCTACGTACCGCAAGCCCATCAGTTGTACGCCTTCAATGGCAACAGCGCCAACGTCACGGTGTTCGACGTGCCCGGCATGCGGGTCGTCTCGACCATCAAGGTCGGCGGCCGGCCGGAATTTGCGGTGAGCGACGGCGCCGGCCGCATCTATCTCAACATCGAGGACAAGAATGCGATCGAGGTGATCGACATCGCGGCCGGCAAAGTGGTCGCGCACTGGCCGCTGGCCGGCTGCGAGGAACCGACAGGACTGGCGCTCGACGTCGCCCATGCGCGCCTGTTCGCAGCATGCAAGAACAAGCTGGCGACGGTGGTCGATGCGGGCAACGGAAAGAAAGTGGCCGAGTTTGCCATCGGCACTCACCCCGACGCCGTCGCCTACGACGCGGCGACTGGCCGCATCTACGTCTCCAACGGCGACAGTGCCACGTTGACCGTTGCCCAGCAAATGACACCCGATCGTTACAACGTGCTGGCCCATGTGCCGACTGCGGCAGGCGCGAAGACGATGGCGTTCGATCCCGCGAGCAAGTACGTCTATTTGCCGGCGTCGATAGACGGCGTGCTGACGGTGCTGGTGGTCGCTCCCGAGGTCAAATAGTCCCGGCGGGGCCAGGCACGATTTGGCGAGCATTGCGCCGACCGGTTCAATCCGCCAGAAAAAACAGGACATCAACCTGCAAGCCCTGGCCGCCCGAAGGCGCCGATAGCGCGATACGCGCGCTCAGGGCGTCACATATTTCCTTAACAATCGCCAGTCCAAGGCCCGAGCTATTCGGGCGCGCCTCGTCGAGCCGGTAGAAGCGCTCGAACACCCTGGCCCGTTCGGCCTCCGGAATGCCCGGACCGTTGTCGACCACGCTGAGCCGGCCCTCGCCGGCGCACCGCGCCAGGGTAATCGTCACCGTGCTGCCAGCGGGTGTATGCTGGATCGCGTTGTCGACCAGATTGGACACCAGCTCCCGCAGCAAGTGGGCCGGCGCCGGCACCATGATGGTCTCGTCGATGCCGTCGATGCCGAGGTCAATTTGCCGCTGCTGGGCGAGTGGCGCCAGCTGGTCGATCGCCTCCACCAGCGGCACCGAGAAGCGGATAGCCGGCGCCCGCTCCCCATGCTGGCGCTTGCGCTCCAGCGCCGCCAGCACCAGCAGTTGATTGATGACACGCGTGCCCTGCTGCACCGACTTCTGGATCGCCGTCAACACCTCCTTCTGCGTCCCCTGCACGCCCGGGCTGCGTTGCGCAAAATTGAGCTGCGACGAAATGATGGCGAACGAGGTCCGCAATTGATGGGCGGTATTGGCCACGAAGCGTTCGTAGGACGACAGCGCATGATCGAGCCGCTCCACATAATCGTTGATCGCATCGGCCAGCGGTTGCAGCTCGGTCGCCTCGTCGCTGGCATCGAGCGTTTCAAGCGAGCCGGGGCTGCGCTGTTGCAGTTTCTGTCCGAAACGTGCCAACGGCTTGAGGGTCCAGCGCAAGGTGATCACCAGTCCGATGATCACGATGGCCAGGATCAGCAGGTGTTCGCGCATGGTCAGCAGGAACAGATCGTGGCGGAAGGCTTCGTGGCCGCGCAGCGTCTGGGCGACCTGGGTGACGGCAAACTCGCCGGCCGGCATGTTCGGCAACGCCAGCGCGTAGGCGATGGTACGGGCTGGCTCACCGCGCATGGTGGTGATGAAAAACTGCTCTTGCTCGATGGCGAGCGGCCCCGGATAGGCCGGCAGTTTGGCGTCGCCGGCAATCAGCTGGCCGCGTTTGCTGCGTACCGAATAAAACACCATGTCCTGGTATTTGCTGGCGAACAGTTCCAGCGCGGCCGGGGGGATGCTGATTTCATAGCCGCCCTCGACCGAGATCAACTGTTCCGCGATGATGCGCGCCGAACCTTTCAGCAATTGCTGTTGCACCAGCGTCGCGATCTGGTCGGTACTGCGGTAGGTGACGATCAGGTCGATGCACGAGATGATGACGGTGGGAAGGAACACCCACAGCCCCAGCCGCCATTTCAGACTGTTAAGCGGCCGTATCATGGGTCAGCATGTAGCCCAGGCCGCGCAAGGTGATGATCTGCGCGCCGGAGCATTCGAGTTTTTTACGCAACCGCAGGATATAGATCTCCAGCGCCTTGGGGGACACGCAATCGTCCAGCGTGCACAGGCTGTCGCACAGCGCTTTCTTCGATACCGTGGAACCCTGCCGGCGCATCAGCATCTCCAGGATCGCATGCTCGCGCGGCGTCGGATTCAGGTCCTGCTCGTCGACGAAGAAGCGTTTGGAATTGCTTTCATAACGTATGGCGCCGCAATGGAGCACCGGGTTAATGCGCCCGCTGGAACGGCGCAACAGCGAGCGCAGCCGCGCCTCCAGCTCCGTGATGTCGAAGGGTTTGGCCAGATAGTCGTCGGCGCCGAGATTGAGGTGTTCAACGATGTCTGGCAAGGAATCCTGCGCGCTGATGATCAGCACCGGGGTCGGATCATCCTTGCGCCGCAATCCCTTCAGCACCACCTGGCCTGGCACCCCAGGCAAGGTCAGGTCCAGCAGGATCGCATCGTACTGCTGCGTCAGCAGCAGCGTGCTCGCTTCTTCGCCGCTGTACGCCTGTTCGACGGCATAGCCCGACTGGTTCAGCAGGCGCTTCAACCAGGACGACAGTTCGCGGTTGTCTTCAACCAGCAGTAATTTCATGGCATTCCCTGTAACAGTGCAGCAGCCTGGCCGGTGTCGTATTTTGGTGCAGCCGGCTTGATTGAAGGCAAATTGAAGGGTTCGCTCTCGTATCTTGAGTGTGTCGCACCGGCAACGAAAAAACGCTTGCCATATTACTCTAAAAACCAGGAGACAGAACCAATGAAGACCAAGCTCATCGCTCTCGCCGTATTAGCCACCCTTGGTGGCGCCGCGCATGCCCAAAGCAGCGCGGAACAATTACAACAAGCGCTGGCGCAAGCCCAACAGGCCGCGGCCGACGCACAAAAGGCGGCCGACCAGGCGCGCAAGGCCCTGGCTGATATCCAGCAAGCCACCGCCAGCGCGCAGCCGCATACCCCGGCCGCCGCCCAGCCTGGCTTCGATACCGACAAGCCCCTGAGCGGCGGCCTGGTGCTGGGCACCAGCAACGATTTCGTCCGCCTGTACGGCTTGATCGACCTGAGCGTGAGCCGCCACACAAACGCCAACAGCAGCGGCGCATCGCTGACCGACATGTCGGTGGCCTGGTTCAGCGGCAACCGCTGGGGCCTGGAAGGCGCCCACGCGCTCAAGACCGCCGACGACCTGAAAGCGATCTTCCGCCTGGAAAGCGAGTATGAGCTGCCGACCGGGAATATGGACTCGCCGGGCACGCTGTTCAACCGCGACGCCTGGATGGGACTGGAAAGCAAATCGCTGGGCAAGCTGACCATAGGCCGCCAAAACACGCTGGCGCGCGAATTCTCCAAGATCTATGGCGACCCTTACGGCTCCAGCAAGGTCACCATGAACGAAGGCGGTTACACCAATAACAACAACTTCAAGCAACTGATCTTCTATTCGGGCAGCGCCACCGGCACCCGTTACGACAAAGGCGTGGTCTGGAAAAAGGAATTCGACAAGATCGTGGTGGGCGTCGGCTACCAGTTCGGCGGCATCCCCGGTGATTTCAACGCGGGCTCGACCAAGTCGCTGGGCGTGGCCTACAACGGTGGCACGGCCAACCTGTCCGCCTTCTACAACACCGCCACCGTGGCCGGCATGACCAACACCAGCTACTCCATCGGCGGCAACTACAAGCTGGGCATCGTGCGCCTGAACGCCGGCTACTTCCACTACACGGCGGACCAGCCTACCGTCATCGGCAACCGCAAGGACAACGCCTACACGGTATCGGCCAAGATCGCACCGAAGGGTGTGTTCGACTACGAGGTCGGCTACCAGGTCATGGACGCCGACAACGCCGCCGTCAACGGCGGCGGCTATGTGCTGAACGCCTATGCCAACGCCAGCAACGCCACCGCCGCCGCCAGCGGCAAGCGCAAGACGGTGTACGGCTCGATGTTCTTCCATTTCGACAGCCGCACCGAACTGTATCTGGCGGCCGACCAGCTCAACACCGATGGCAACTATCGGGCGGCCCAGGCCAACGGCCACAAGTCGCAGTTCGGTATGGCAACCGGCATGCGCTTCCGCTTCTGACGGCTGGCCATCGACGATGACATATGATGCAAGCTCGCCTGCCCGGGCGGGCTTGCAGCCGCATCCCAGATAATTAAAACATAGATAACGGAGACCCCCATGAAATCCCCACTCAGCGCCATCACGGCCGCGCTCTTGCTGGCCGTTGCCGGCGCATCCCACGCGTCCGACAAAATCACCATCATGGTCGGCGGGATAGAAAAACAGATTTACCTGCCGGCCAAGCTGGCGGAACAACTGGGCTATCTGAAGGAGACCGGGCTGGACATCGAATTGCTCAGCGAGCCGGCCGGCGTCAACGCGGAAACGGAAATGCTGTCGGGCGCGGCGCAAGGCGTGATCGGCTTCTACGACCACACGATCGACCTGCAGGCGCGCGGCAAGTCGGTGCAATCGGTGGTGCAGTTCAGCCACGCGCCGGGCGAAGTCATCCTGGTGTCCAAGGCCGCCGCCGGCAGCGTCAGGTCGGCGGCCGACTTCAAGGGCCGGACCCTGGGCGTGACCGGACTTGGTTCGTCCACCAACTTCCTGACGCTGTACCTGGCCGCCAAGTCCGGCATCAAGAGCACCGAATTCACCACCTTGCCGGTGGGTGCCGGCTCGACTTTCATCGCCGCCATGAACCAAGGAAAAATCGACGCCGGCATGACCACCGAGCCGACCATCTCGCGGCTGGTGAACACTGGCGCGGCCAGCATCCTGGTGGACTTGCGCTCGCCGAAAGAAACCGAAAAAGCGCTGGGCGGCACCTACCCCGCCGCCTGCCTGTACATGGAGTCGGCCTGGGTCAACGCCCACAAGCCGCAGGTGCAGAAGCTGGCCAACGCCTTCGTCAAGACCCTGCGCTACATCCGCACCCACAGCGCCAAGGAAATAGCCGACAAGATGCCGGCCGATTACTACGCCTCCGACAAGCAGATGTATATCGCCGCGCTGGAAAGCAGCAAGGCCATGTTTACCGACGACGGCGTGATGCCGGCCAATGGCCCGGCCACGGTGCTGGGCGTGCTGAACGCCTTCGACAAGTCGGTCCAGGGCAAGTCGGTCAACCTGGCCAATACCTACACCACCGAATTCGTGAAGGCCGCGAAATAATGAAGACACCCGCCATAGAGCTGAACAATGTCAGCAGGAAGTTCGTCAGCCCTCAGGGCAAGGTCACACTGGCGCTGCGCGAGTTCAGCCTGACCGTCAACGAAGGCGAGTTCTGTGCCATCGTCGGACCGACCGGTTGCGGCAAATCGACCACATTGGGGATGATCACCGGCCTCAATCCACCCTCGTCGGGCTCGGTCAGGGTATTCGGCCAGCCGGTCACCGGCATCGATCCGAATATCGGCTTCGTATTCCAGGCGGATGCCGTCTTCCCGTGGAAAAACGTGATCGACAATATCGCCATCGGCCCCATCTACCGCGGCATGGACAAGTCGGCCGCGAAGGACAAGGCGGCCGACTGGGTGCGGCGCGTGGGCTTGAGCGGCTTCGAGCACCACTATCCGCACCAGCTGTCGGGCGGCATGCGCAAGCGAGTGGCACTAGCCCAAACCTTTATCAACGAGCCCAAGATCCTGCTGATGGACGAGCCGTTTTCCGCGCTCGACGTGCAGACCCGCGCGCTGATGCAGGACGAGCTGCTGGGCTTGTGGTCGGAGCAGAAGGCATCGGTGGTCTTCGTCACCCACGACATCGAGGAAGCGATCGCGCTGGCCGACCGGGTGGTGGTGCTGAGCAAGGGACCGGGCAGCGTCAAGAGCACTTACGACATTCCGCTGGCGCGCCCGCGCGATGTGGCCGAGGCACGCTATACGCAGCAATTCATCGACCTGTCGAAACAGATCTGGTCGGACCTCAAGGACGAAGTCCAGGTTTAAACCGTACGGAGATTATTTATGCATGCAATGACATCGGCCGACAGCGCCGGCCTGCCGAGCGACGGCAGCGAAGAGCGGGCCGCGGTGGCGCGCGCCGTCAACCATAGGCGCATGGTGCTGTTCCTGCGCGTGGCGCTGGCGGTAGTCACGCTGGGCGCCTGGGAATGCGCGGTGGAGCGGCAGTGGCTGGATCCGTTCTTCTTTTCCCGGCCTTCGGCCATCTACGAACAACTGCTGACCTGGGTCAGCGAAGGCACGGCGCAGGGACCATTGTGGAAAGAACTGCTGGTGACGATGGAAGAGACCGTGCTGGGCTTCCTGATCGGCGGCGTGCTGGGCATCGTATTCGGCATCGCGCTGGGACGCAACAAGCTGATGTCCGACGTGTTGAGCATATACATCAAGGTGGCCAACGCCATCCCCCGTGTGGTGCTGGGCTCGATCTTCATCATCATGTTCGGTCTGGGCATGGGCTCCAAAGTGGCGCTGGCGGTAGTGATGGTGTTCTTCGTCGTGTTTGGCAATGCCTTCCAGGGCGTGCGCGAAGCCGACCGCAATCTGATCGCCAATGCCTACATCCTGGGCGCCAGCAAGCGCCAGGTGACCTTCACCGTGGTATTCCCGTCGGCGCTGAGCTGGATCCTGGCCAGCCTGCATGTCAGCTTCGGCTTTGCCCTGGTTGGCGCGGTGGTCGGCGAATTTCTCGGCGCACGACACGGCATCGGCCTGTTGATCGCCACCGCGCAAGGCACCTTCAATGCGGCCGGCGTATTCGCGGCGATGATCGTGCTGGCCGTGGTTGCGCTGGTGGCGGAATACCTGCTGACCGCGCTGGAGAACCGCTTGCTGAAATGGCGTCCGGTACAGTTCGTCGAGCAAGGCGGCTGATTCAAGCACTCGCCCCCACTCGCACGCAAGCTGCCGACCCGGCCTCCAGGCAATTGGAGGCCGGGTCAACCGTCGCCAGTCCGCCTGCGCTTGTTACACCTGCTTACCCAGGAAACGTCTGCCATACATCCCATTTGCCGGTTCAGCCGTTATTGGCCTATCAGCGCGACATCAGCGCCCTACCGGAGAACGACAATGGAAACCACCGCCACCTCGCATCGCATACACCCACTGATGGCTGCCGCCGCAGTCTCCCTGACCCTGGTCAGTCTGGCCGGCGCCGCCGCAATTACCGGGCTGCTGCCCAATTCACACGGTGCGGCCGTATCCAATCCGACAGCAGACATGACGAACAACGCCAGCGCCCCGCTGGCACAGCAGGCGACGCCTGCCCCCATCGTGCGCGAGGTGGTTCGATACAAGACCATCGTGCACCATGAATACCCGCGTCGCCAGGAAATCGCCTACAACAGCGACCGTGCCCAACCAGCACAAGCCGAACAAGGCCGGGACTATCGACCGGCCCCCGCATATCAGCAGCCCGCTCCGGTCGCACAGAACAGCCCGCTCGGCATAGGCATCGGCGCCCTGCTCGGCGGCTTGGTGGGGAGCCATGTTGGCGGCGGCAATGGCCGCACCCTGGCAGCCATCGCGGGCGCCGTCGGTGGCGGCTACGTGGGCAATGAAATCGCCAAGCACAATCAGCCCCTTGGTCAATAGTAATTTCGACCCGGCTTCAGAACGAGTTCGAGTACCTTCATCAACGAGTGGACATTTGAAAATGACTAAAAAATTATTTTATGCGGCGGCATTTGCCGTCGCGTTGAGCGGCTGTACAACCGTCGTCAAAGAGCGTGTCGCGGTCCACGAGCAAGCCGCCGTTGTGCGCCAAGCCCCGGCGCCCATCCAGGAACTGATTCCGCCGCCACCAGCGTCGGGTTACGCCTGGGTTCAAGGCCACTGGGCATGGCGTGACCATGGCTGGCGATGGCAGGCAGGACATTGGTATCAAGGCTCCGCGCGTCCGATGCCGACTGTAATTGTTGAGCAGATTACGGTCGCGCCCAGCCCCGCACATTACTGGATTCCTGGCCATTGGAGTTGGCGCCACAATGAATGGGAATGGCAGCGCGGCCACTGGGAGCGATAAAGCCTACACATGCGCGGGTGGCGTTGGCCACCGCGACCAGGCCGGCCCATTGCGGCGTCGACAGGCTGGTGCCGCCCACGCTGCCCCAGCGCATCGTGGTGCTGCCGGGCGCGATCATCTGTCGGAGGCGACGGGCCGATTATGTCAGTTAATATTGTCGTGCGCCAATCGTGGCGAGTCGCCCGAGCTACCCATCACCCACTGGTCCAAGAACCGCACTACCCTTTCCTCAATGAAGCTCTCGACTGTTTGCAATCGGAGCAATGGGATACCGCTCTTTCGCAGAATACTGTCTTTCAGCGCGTCCCGCGCCGCCTGCTGCTCCGTATCATGCGACCCGCCATCAACCTCGATCACGCCGAGCGGCGTTTTCCCGACCTTGAAATACACCACAAAATCACAGCTGGCTCGGTTTTTCATAAACGCCTGTTCGGGCGGGGTTAACGTTTCATTGGCCTGCGAGGCCAACTGGGACAAAAAAATCTGAGAGTGGAATGTCATCGCCCGATATGCATCCTGGGCCATCGCCTCGCGCAGAATTTGCGCCACGATCTGCTCTGACATGTAGCGCGAATCCTTCGCGCTCAATCGGCGACGCAATCTTTCAAGCGACTGGTCATATTCCTTGTAGAGCAGATCGAAGGCCGACACAACCGGGGCGCGATGGATCTGTTTTTCCTCAGCGTAGTACTCGATATGGCGCACCAGCGCGGCGATGTGGCCGTTGTTTGTGGTAAAAACATCATCTCCCGTCACCAGGGTAAATTTGCTCTTTGCCCTCGACACCGCCACATTGACCAAATGGGGATCGTCCACGAAATCGAGCTTTCGCTGGCTGTTGTACTTCTTGTCCAGCACCGTTGAAAAGACGATCTCGTCGCACTCCCTGCCCTGGAATTTATGCACCGTGTCTTTGACGAAGCCTGCGGGCAGACGGGTGTGTGAGAGCGCGACTTGTGCATTGTAGGGCGCGATGAATCCTCTGCTGTGCTCACTATCCCAGTCGCTCACACCATCCAAATTGAGGATCTTCTGTACCGAATCTAACTCCCGGAGGTTTGCATTCTTGCGCGTGTGATTTCCCTTGGCGGTTACGATCAGCTTCAACGATTCTTCAGCGGCGTCTTGCGTCATTGGCACAAGCTGGTCGTCATAAAACTGCTGGTTGCAGAACTGGATGATCCTCGGATGACAACGGTAATGCTCCTTCAGCAGCGTCTTCGGCACGGCGCCTTCGAAGACAGCGACGCACGAATCAAGCAGGCTGTATTTCTCGCAATCGTAGAATTCAACCGGCGCCTCGATGTCAACGACCGCGGGAATATGCGGCAACTGTTTGCGGTCGCCGACAATGATCAGGTTCCTGGCGCAACCCAAGGCCAGGATGCCGGGAACAATGTCCTGCTGCGAAGCCTCATCGATAATCACATAGTCGAGCAAGGCACCATGGCCCATCGAGTTGATGATGGAATGCGTGCTGCTGCCGATGATGGGAAAGCGCTTTACAAACGCGTCAAACCGCCAACGATAATTGCGGGCATCGAATTCTTGCTCATCAGGGATGTGCTGATGCAGATGGTGTTTGAGATAGCCCATCGACCACTCGGTCACCTGACTGAGCAGGGTGTCGAAGTGACCTCGTTCCAGTGCCTCCTGATGAGCCGTCAATGCCGCCGCGCGATCCCGTAGCGCTTTGTCGTAATAGTCAAGCTGCAAGGCAAAGATCGCCGCCTTGCGTTTTTCCCAGCTGTCAAAAGGCTTCATCCGCAGGATCTTGAAATTAAACAGGAGCTCGATCCTGTCCTTGATCTTGATGCGACGTTCCGCGAGATAGGCGAGATATGCCATCAAGTCCGAAGACTCTTGTGGCGACAGCCGGTATTTTTCCAGCGACGCCGGCGCCCCGATCAGGTTTTCGCGCTGCCATTGCAGCAGGTAGCGCTGCTCCACCGTCAATTCATCAATCTCGGCCCGCAAGCGCGCCACGGCGACCTGTGCATGAAGCTGCTGCGTCAGCTTTTGCAACGCAGTTTGAATTTCATCCATGGACAGCGGGGGGAGCTCAGGCTCCGCCGGCACCTTGGGCAGAGCATTGAAGAAGCTGGTCCGGTTCTGCTCACTGCCCAACCTGGCGATCAGGTAGTCCAGCCCGGCCGCGCCAAGTTTCTCGTAGACGTTTTCTACCGCAGCGTTGTTGTTGGACAGAATAGCGACGGTGCCTTGGCGCAGCAGGACATTGGCGACGATATTCAATATTGTCTGCGTTTTCCCGGTACCTGGCGGCCCCTCGATCAAGCTGATTTGCGACGAAAACGCTTGCTCAACCGCCTGCAACTGGCTTTCATTGATGCCAAATGGGTAAATGAAATCGCCGCCAGATTCACGCAGCGCGCTCTGTGCCGTACAGTAGGCTTGCAGCGCTGTATCTTCATGCGAGAGCACCTTTTCAAGCTGGCGCAATACGTTCTCGGCGATCGGTCGGTTCTGCGCACTCGCATGCTCTACCCTGGCCTGAGCAACTGCGGCGAAATAGCGAAATACCGCCCCATCCTTGATCGCCGTTTCGGCACTGAAGACAAGATCGTCTGGGTGCACGATTTTGATTGTTGCGCCTTCTCGGTACTGAACCGCGGCAAACCGTCCACCGTAGATCCACACGTCCTCCACCGCATTGAACAGCGTACCGCCTTTGCTCGACAGCAGCCCTCCAGGCACCATGACGGTAGGTTCAACTCGACAAGTACTCAATGGACTATGAAAGGATTTACCAGAGGGAAAGATACAAGTCAGCATCAACTCACCCTGTTTGGATCCCCACCATATTTTCCAGTCGCTGATTTGCCTGGTCTTGTCTACGCCATTCACCCAGATTGAAACCATATTTTCCTTACAAAAAACGGCCACAGCATATTACTCCGGCAGCCGCATGTCATTCCTCTTCAGTACGGTTCAAACTGAAGACCCGCTTTGCGTAGCTGGACAGGAAGTCTGCTTCGGCCCGGCGAGCAGCGTGAGCGCATGAGCGCCAATTTTCATGATAGCACCGTCGGGCCGTCCATCGATGGCTCGCCCCACCCTCGTTAGGCCAGCCGATCCATCACAGGTTTACGGTATCGCCGGCTCATGCGCAGGCGCCGCGTGCTCTCAAGGACGATTTCATATTCGCCGTCCGGGCACAGTTCCAGCGCACGGACGCGGTCGAGATTGACGATGGCCGAGCGGTGTATCCGGCAGAAGCCAAACGGCGCCAACAGCACCTCCAGTTCGGCCAGGCTGCGGCGCAACATATGAGCGCGCTCGCCGGCATGCAGCGTCGAATAATAATCGCTCGCCTCGATCCAGTCGACGTCCGCGTACTTGACCACGTCGAGCACGTTGCCATTCCGGACCATGAACCGCTGGCTGGCGCCGGGAATCCGGATACGTTCCTTGACCCGCTCCAGCACGCGCTGGAAGCGTTGGTCGTCGAATGGCTTCATCAAGTAGTCGAGCGCACCCACCTCGAAAGCGCGCAAGGCGAATTGGTGGTGGGCGGTGACGAAGACGATGGCAAACGGCAGAACCGGTCCCAGGCGATCCAGCATTTCGAAGCCGTCGCATTCGGGCATTTCCACGTCCAGGAACACCAGGTCCGGCTTGCACGCCGCAATCGCGGCCATGGCGTCCTCGGCGGAACCGCATTGGCCAACCAGCTGTATCCCGGCGTCACGCGCCAACAGCGCGGCGATATTGCTGCGCGCGAGCGGTTCGTCATCGACAATCAGGGCGCGCAGCGCATTGGAGTTTTGGTCCATCAATCCTCACGGTATGGCAGTGTAATGGTGGCCAGCACGCCAAGGTCGTCCCGGTTCTCGAGCACGAACGTCTGCGCGCCGCCGTACAGGGCGGCCAGGCGTTGGCGGGTATTGGCCAAGCCCACGCCGGCTCCAAACTCCGGTGGCAGAAGTGGACCATCGTTATAGACGGTCAGGGTCAGGACCGGGCCCGTGCGCGCCGCACCGATACGCAGCGCACCACCCTTGGTGCGCTTGCCGATGCCGTGCTTGATGGCGTTTTCCACCAGCGGTTGCAGGATGAAGTCAGGCACCTGGGCCGCCAGCAACTGCTCGGGGATGTCGATATCGTAGCGCATGCGCTCAGCGAATCGCATCTGCTGCAGCGCCAGGTACTTGCGCAGGAATGCAAGCTCGTCTTCCAGCGCAACGTATTGACGGTCGGAGTGGTCGGTCACCCGCCGCAACAGGTCACCGAGCGCCGCGATCATCGCGATCGCATCGTTGCCCCGCTGCTCACGTATCAGCCCGGTGACCGCGTTGAGGCAGTTGAACACGAAATGCGGCTCCAGCTGGAGTTTGAGCGTGGCCAGCTGCGCCTGCGCCAGCACTTCCGCCATGCGCGCGCTCGCGGCCTGCTGCTGCGCCAGGCGATTGTGGGTCTCAAGCGTCAGGTTCAGCGCAACGATAGCGCCATACAGAATCCCTCCGACGACGAGCATGCCATAGAATTTCGGATACCAGAGCACCGAAAACGCGGTCGGACCGGCGGGATTGGCCAAAGGGTTGGTCAGGTGCTCAAGCAGCGAGGCCCACGTGGCCCAGGCCAGGCTGATGACGCCGCAGGTCATGGCATGCGCCAACCACGGCAGCGCCGACCTGGACGGCAGGCGCCAGCGTTGCAGCAAGAGGAGCACGGCGGGCGTGAACACCGGCCACACGGCCCAGGTCGCCGCAGTCACAACAAACAGCGTGATCCACAGGTGGTGCATGCCCATCGCCCGCATGCTGATCACCGTTTGGGTCGCATCGACCAGGGCGACGGCCAGCCAGACCACGGCAATCTGCATCCATAGTTTGCTTATAAATTTTGCGCTCTTCATGGCCGCCATCATAAGCGAACCGGGGGGGGGCGCTGGATGGGTTTGCAGCCAATCCACGCCAGACTGCAGCCAAGCGCCTCGCGCGGGCGTGCCGGCGATGGGACACTGGACGCCTCTCAACCAAGCGCAAGGACTACCATGAACCACCTTCCAATGGCCAGCATGATGACGATGGCAGCGCTGGCGCTGTGTGGCGCGATGACGCCTGCCGGCGCGGCCGACATGGCCGCGCAGAAAAAACCGGTCTACGTCTGCCAGATGGCCAGCCACGCCCACATGGCCGGCCAACCGGTCGCCGAGTATGACAAGCCGGGGATCTGCCCCACCGACGGCATGGAATTGATCGACAAATCCCAGCGCCTGCGCGTGGCCGTGTTGATCTTCAACGGTGTGCAGGACATCGACTATTCCGGCCCGATGGAAGTGTTCGGCCAATCCGGCGCCACCATCTTTACGGTTGCCGGCAACACCAACAGCGTACAGTCGGCCTGGGGCTTGAAGATGACGCCCGATTACGACATCGAGCACGCGCCACAGGCCGACATCGTGGTCGTCCCCGGCGGCGACGTGAGCAGCGTCATCCGCAATCCCAAGGCACTCGACTGGATACGCGCGCGCGCCATCGACAGCCGCGCCGTGCTGTCGGTTTGCACCGGCGCCTTCATCATGGGCAAGGCCGGCCTGCTCGATGGGCAATCGGCGACCACGATCGTCGGCGCGACCGAACAACTGGCGGCGATGTTCCCAAGGGCGAAAGTGGTCAGCGACCGGCGCTATGTCGACAACGGCAAGATCGTCACCACCGGCGGCCTGTCCTCGGGCATCGATGGCGCCCTGCACATGGTTTACCGCGAGCTGGGGCCCTTGCGCGCCGAAAGCGTCGCCCGTGGCATGGAATACGAGTGGCGCGAGGAAGGCAAGCTCGCCTTTGGCCAGCTGGCAGCCTATCAAATGCCCGACGTGGCCGAGTTCGTGCCCAGGGGCGCAATGTGGGAACGCCTGATCGACACCGGCGATGTCAGCCAATGGGAGGTGGGCGGACGTATCGAACTGGCAGCAGGCCCCTCGGATTTCCTCGATCAGAGCGCGATCAAGATGCGCGCGGCCGGTTGGCGCGACCTGCCCGCCGCCGGCAAGCTCGGCCGCGGCTTCAGCAAGAGCAGCAAAGGCAAGACCTGGCAGGTGGCCATGGCAATCCAAAACGCCGACGGGCCGGCCGTTTATAAGCTGACTATCAAGATCAAGCAGGTCGGCGCGTAGAAAGGCCCGTGAAGATTCAGCGCATGCGGCGCGCGGTGCCGCCGCATGAATGCGCTAGAATACCAGCTGTTTTTAACGATGCAAGGCGCTTGCTTGCCAGACCCTGTGACCAATGAAAAAAATGGCGCTCGCCGCCCTGCTCCTGCCAGCGCGCTCTGGCCCCGACGCCTGACGGCCGGCGCGCTCGTGCTGGCGCTGCACGCCGGCGGCGTGCTGGCGCAAGTGCCGCAACAGCCGAAGGTGCCGCCATCGGCGGCCACGACGGAGCTGCCACCCGCGCCCGCAGAGACCGTGACGGCGCAGCGCGGTGACCTGCAACAAACGGTCGACGCCTCCGGAAAATTGCAATTCCATCAGTTCGCGGACGTGGACATCCCTGTGGCCGGCCAGATAAAAGAGGTCCTGTTTGCCGTCGGCGACACGGTGCAAAAAGGCAAGGTCGTGATGGAAATATCCCCTGCGATCCAGGCCAACCAGATCGCAAGCAATCGCACCCAAATGGCGCGCCTGCAGGCCGAGCTGGCAGACCAGCAGGCGCAGACGGACTTTGCCGAACTACAGTTCAAGCGCCAGACCCAACTCAAGGCACAAAATGCCACCCGCGAAGAAAGCTTTGAATCGAGCCGCATGAGTCTGTCTTCGGCCCGCGCCCGACTGGGCTCCATCAACGCGCAGATCCAGCAACTCGAAGCGACACTGAAATCCGACGAGGAGAGCCGCCAGCATACCCAGGTCCTGGCGCCGATTTCCGGAACCGTCGTCGCCGTGAATGCGCGCCCCGGACAAACGGCGAGCGCCGGGCAGGCGGCCGTGCCCTTGATGCGCATCGCCGATCTTTCACAATTGACGGTGCGGGCACGCGTGGCGGAAATCGACGTGACGCGTCTGCGACGCGGCATGACGGCCAACTTCAAAACGCCCGGCTATCCGGGCCGCACCTGGTCGGGCAAGCTGCGACAGGTCATTCCCGTGCCGGCCGAGGACTCGGGCGAACCGGGCAAGCAGACTTTTTACAACGTCCTCTTCGAGGTCAACAATCCGGAACTGGAGCTGATGAGTGGCATGACAACCCAGGTGCAATTTATCGTCGCGCAGGCCAAGGATGCGGTGCTGTTGCCGGTCAACTTGCTGGGCAAGAGCGACGCGAGGGGATGGTATGAGGTCCAGGTGTTGAACGCCAACCGGCAGGTCGAGGCGCGCCAGCTGAAAATTGGCGTGCGCAATCAGCAACAGGCACAAGTGCTGTCGGGCCTGGAAGTGGGCGAGCAATTGCTGGTCGATCCAGCCGCGGCGCCGCGCTGATGGGAGCGCCATGAAACGCCGCGCTCCCTTTTCCGCGCCGACGCTGTGTCTGGCCGGCGTGCTGCTGGCAGGCTGTGCGCACACGATCCCCGTGGCAGAGGCGCCGCCGGTGCTCGACTTGCCGGCCGGCTGGTCGCAGGGCGGGAAAACGGGCGCCCAGGAATGGCCCGACGCCCAATGGTGGCAAGGCTTTGGCAGCACCGAACTGAGCCAGTTGGTGGGCGAGGGGCAAAAAGACAACCTGGAACTGGCCGCCGCGCTGTCGCGTGTGCGCCAGGCGGAGGCCCAGGCACGGATTGCCGGGGTCGCCCTGCTGCCTTCAGTCGATGCGTCGGCGGGCGCCGCGCGGGATCTGCCGCTCGGAGACCATCACAGCGCCAATGTGTCATCCAGCGGCTTGTTGCAGGTGTCTTACGAAATCGACTTCTGGGGCAAGAACAAGGCCGGTGTCGCGGCGGCCGAGGCATCGCTGCGGGCCAATTTCTATGATCGGCAAACCGTCGCCTTGACGGTGACGAGCGGAATCGTGTCGACCTATCTGCAAGTGCTGTCCCTCCACGACCGCCTCGACGTCGCACGCGAAAACATGAGCAATGCCGAACATGTGCTGTCGCTGGTCGAGGCGCAGCGCAGCGTGGGCGCCGCCACGTCGGTCGACCTGGCACGCCAGCGTTCCGCTGTCGCCAGCCAACATGCCGCGATCCCCGATTTGCTGCAACAGGAGCGCGAGGCGCAATCGGCGTTGGCCATCTTGCTCGGTCGCCCGGCGCAAACCTTCCGCGTCGGGAACTACGGACTCGATACCATCCGCTTGCCCGAGGTGACGCCGGGCCTGCCGTCCGAACTGCTGTCGCGGCGACCCGATATTCGCCGTTCGGAAGCGCGGTTGGCCGCTGCCAGCGCCAACGTGGAAGTGGCGCGCGCGGCGCTGTTTCCCAGCATACGCCTGACCGGATCGACCGGCACCCAAAGCAGCGCCCTACTTTCGCTGCTCAGTGGCCAGAATTTGTTCGCCAACGTTGGCGCTTCGCTGGTGGCGCCGATTTTCGATGGTGGACGTCTGCGAACCGAACGGGATCTGGCCATCGAACAAAAACAGGAACTGGTCAAGGCGTATCGCTCGACCGTGCTCGCGGCGCTGGCGGAAGTCGACACCGTGCTGGGGCAGATCAGAAGTCTCGATGAGCGGCGCCAGTTAAAGCAGGACGAACTGGAACAGACACGTCTTGCCTACAATCTATCGGAGATCCGCTACAAGGCAGGGGCGGAAGATTTGATGACCGTGCTCGATACCCAGCGCAGCCTGTCGGACGTGCAGAATGAGTTGGGCATACTGAAATTGAGGCGCCTGCAGGCCACCGTGTCCCTGTACAAGGCCCTGGGTGGCGGCTGGAACGCAGGCTGACGAAGAAAAAAAACCGCTGGCCCTTTCGGAGCAGCGGTTCTTTTGTTGCCTGTAATTCCAATCAGCGCGCCGTCACCGTCACCGGGATCATCAGCTGGGCGCTGCCTCCGGCATTATCGGTCACCACCACCTTCATTTGATAGCTGCCGGCCACCGGCGCGTTCCAGTACGGCATGACGCTCAGGCCGCTGGACTGGAACATCATGCCCAGCGGCACCCCGGAGATCGTGATCGACAACGAACTGACACCATTGTCGACGATGGTGATCAAGCCCGTCATCGGCTTGCCCGCCAAGCCCGTCATGGCAACGGCCGTGATCACCGGGCCGCTGGCGGTGATTTGCACCGTGTAGTTGGCCTGGCCGCTCAAGCCAGTCTTGCTGTCCTTGGCGGTGACGGTGACGGTGTAGATACCGGCCACCGGCTTGGCCCAGCTGACCAGGCCCGCAGTGCTGATCGTCATGCCGGACGGCGCGCCGCTCAGCGCGTAGGTGACCGGATTGGCATTGCTGGCCGCCGCCGAGAACGACAGCGCCACGCCCACCTTGCCGCTGACGGTGCCCGAGCTCAGCACCGGCGCCGACAACGGCGCGATGACGACGGTGTACACGCCTTGCCCGCTGAGGCCGGTCTTGCTGTCCTTGGCGGTCACGGTGACGGCGTAGGTCCCGGCCACCGGCGTCGCCCAGCTGACCACGCCGGCGCTGCTGATGCTCATGCCGGACGGCGCCCCGCTCAATGTATAGCTGACCGGATTGGCCGCCACGGTGGACACCGTGAACGTCAGCGCGGTCCCGACCGTGCCCTTGATACCGGCCGAGCCCACCTGCGGCGCGGCGGCGATCGTCAGGCCCGACAGCGTCGACAACAGGCTGGACACGTTCGGCGTGCCCAGGCCGGTCAACTGATCGTAGCCGGTCTTGGCGGTGCAGGCAGCGCAGCTGCCGTCGCTGCCGGCGGTGATATCGGCAAAGGCGGATGCATAGCTGCCCGGCACGCTGGCGATCCCGCCGTACAGGGCCGCGTGCGGCGCCCCCAGTGCCGCCTTGCCGTTCAGCGCGCGGGTGGCGTTGGCCACCGCGATCAGGCCGGCCCACTGCGGCGTCGACAGGCTGGTGCCGCCCACGCTGCCCCAGCGCACCGTGCTGCTGCCGGGCGCGATCATCGCCACGTACTGGCCGGACGATGGATCGGCATTGAAAGCGACATCGGCCACCGTGCGGCGCGCGGGCGTGCCCATGCCGGGCACGGCGTTGGTCTGGTAGCTCGGCGTGGCCGTGTACAGGCTGACGCCGCCGCCGGTGCCGGACCAGGCCACTTCGGAACGCAGTCCGCTGCCACTGTAGCTGAGCGTGGTGCCGCCGACCGCCAGCACATGCGGCGCGACCGCCGGCCACGACACGCCTGCACCGGAGTCGCCGGTGGCGGCCAGGTAAGTCATGCCGGCGGCGGCGAATACGCTGTCGGAGGAGACGGTACCGCTGCTTTCAGCGCCGCCAAAACTCATCGAGACGATGCCCGGCCCCATCGCGTTGGCCAGCCTGGCGCCGCCCAGCAGATTGTTGTAGCTAGCATCGGCGGTTTCGATCAGCACGATGCGGGCCAGTGGCGCGGTGGCGTGTGCCCACTGCACGTCGAGGGTGATCTCGCTGGCCCAGCCGGAGTCGTATGAAGGCTGGGTCGCGGTCATGGCGCCGCTGGCGGTGCTGTACACCACGGCCAGTTCGCAGCCGCTGGTGGAGGCGGCGGCCAGCGGCAGGCTGGCCGTGGGCGCGATGGTCTTGGTGGTGCAGGCCGGCAGGCTGAATTTGGTGTTGAACGCGGCCAGTTCGGCGGCCACGCTCGGGTCATGCTGGGCGTCGAGGATGTAGATGGTCTGGCCGGCGCCCAGCTGGGCCGCCTGGGCCGCCGTCAATGCGCTGCCGGCCGCCGGCAGCGCCGGCAAGCCATAGGCGGCGCGGATCTGGGCCGGCGTGTAGGTCGCCACCACCCCGCCGGAGGCTGCCGGCACGGCGGCCGCTTCCGGGCTCAGGCTGCGCATGGCTTCCAGGTGACGGCCGTGCAGCGCCTGCATGGTCAGGCGGCGAGTCGAAAGGTGCTGGAATTCAGTCGGAACAGCCTGCGCGTGCACCGGCGCGGCGGCGCTGTCGGCGTGGTCCTCCGGCGCCGCCAGTTCGACCGGCGCCATGTGGAACGACGGCAGCGCCATGCGCTGGGCATCTGCGGCCGGCAGCGTGCCGGGATCCAGCACCAGCGTGGTCGAGCCGGTTGCGAGCGGCGCTGCGCCCTGTACCAGACGCGGTTCAGCGGCGTTGTCCGTGCCGCCCGCGCCGCATGCGCTCAGCAGGGCAGCCGTACACAGCGCGAGCGCCGGCAGCGCCACCACAGATGTATTAAATTTTGTTAAATATTGATCTTTCATCATCTGCCTTGTCGCCACCATTTTGTATCCACGTGGAAATTATCGCACATTATTTATGTATTGCAAGTTTGGGAACGTATCCACGGGAGGGCCAGCGACCGGTCCAGAAAGGCGTTGCATTCGTCGCCCGCTGCCGTATAGTATTAGCAACTCCGCTGGTCTGCCGCGAGCGGTCCGGACACTTTTACGGAAAGAAGCATGCGCGACAAATCCCCTGCGATGAACTGCTGCGCCAACCAGCGCGCGGCGCGCAACGCGCCCGTGTGCCAACCGCCCCGCCCCTACTCAACACCACATGCGCCCGGCGAGACGCAGTGCGTGTTCGGGAACTCGGCACGCGCCCATTCAACGGCGGACCTATGTTGATGATCGGGGCGCGGCAGCGCGCGGCCTTCGAGACCGCAGCCGTGCTGCGCTTCGAAGGCGAGAT
Organism: Duganella sp. GW821-FHT07G03; assembly: GCF_059418605.1. Classification (NCBI taxonomy): domain Bacteria; kingdom Pseudomonadati; phylum Pseudomonadota; class Betaproteobacteria; order Burkholderiales; family Oxalobacteraceae; genus Duganella; species Duganella sp. GW821-FHT07G03. Next base: position 113,699 of record NZ_JBWKQE010000010.1, on the reverse strand, counting down.
GCTGACCCATGCGGGCCTGTACTTCCCCAATCATGTGGCGATTCTGGGCCCGCAGCGCGCTCGTCGCGTCATCGCCCTGGGAATCGAGCGGGCGGCCCTGCATGGCCTCATCGGGCGCAGCGATGTTTGCCGCTACATCAATCTGATGTGGATGTTCGGCAGCTATTTTGATGACGACCCACTCTTGCCCTGGGCTAGCGCGATCCTGGCTGAGCGCAGCCGCGACGATCCGTCCACCAATCTGGCGCGCCTGGTGCGCCGCGCCCTGGCAGAGTTCGAGCAGATGGCTGGGCCTGAGCACGCCTATCTGAACCGCGCACTGCTGCGCCTGCAGCATGTCCTGGCGCAGCCCAAGCTGCTGCAGGGCCAGGACCATCTACCGGCCCGCTTGCAAGGCTTGCTGGCAGCACTGCATCCGGCCAAGAGCGCGCGCCTGACGCCGCCGGCGCATGCGGCCTTGCTGGCCGCGGCTGCGGACAAGAGCGCGCAGCATGGTCTGCAGGGGTCCGAGGCGACGCTGCTGATCGCCTTGAGCATGTTTTACGCCGGCAGCCGTTTCGACACCGACCCGCAGCACGGCTGGGCCGGCGCTGCGCTAACGTCGGTCGATCAGGACAGCGCGCCGCAGCCCCTGGAGCGTTTGATGAAGGCTGCGCGCGAGCAGCTTGCTCTGTGGCTGGCGCGCGAGGACTGACATGTGCTGCAGCGACGAAGCTAACCAGGCCGGAGCGGCGCTCGACAATCAGCCGGTGGTAGCGGTCGAGGTCGAGTGCCGGCAGCCCGACGAGCGGGCGCCGCAAGCGCGGGTCGCCCCCGTGCCGGCGCCCGTATCCGAGCAACTGGCGGTGCCGGCGGATTTTGCCACGCTGGTGGTGGTGGGATACTCCGAAGGCAGTGGCGAGGTGACGGCGGGCTTGAACGTATTGCCCTTCCTGCCGCAAGGAACCCACGTGGTGTACGGCCAACAAACCGATGCCTCCGCGGAGATCAAGCTGCGCGGTTGGACCCAGATCCGCAAAATGTCCGGGCTGCCGGATGAGCCCGCGACCCCCGACGATCCGCCATGGCATTGGATCCACAATGGGAAGCATTTCTGGCCGCGCCATTGGAAGATAAGGCCGGGAACGAAGCCCTTGCTGGTGCTGGCGCCGCACGGCTACAACGGGCGCGAGCTCGAATTGAGCGTAGCGGCGGCGCCCGGCTCAGTACTGGTGAGCTGGGCGCCGTTTGGCTATACCAACGGCGATTTTGGCTTCGTTGGCGATCACGGCGTCAAACTGGGGGTCGTGGGCGGTACCGGCTACCTGGGCCCCAACGCGATGAACGAAGTCACGGCTCCGCGCAGCTACACTACGGATCTCTACTCGGTGGTGCCGGCGCCGCCAGTGTTCGACCCCTTGCAAGCGGCGACGCGGGGACAACGCTTCGCAGCGGCGGCGGTCGCGCTTAGTCAGGAGCCCAATAACCGGCTCGCCTGCGTCTACGGCCATGGCACCAACGCCGCCGGCCCGGCCACGGTGCTGCGCAATTTGCTCAAGGCGGCCCGGGCCGGCACGGATGAGGGCCGCTGGGCCATCATCTTCGTCATCCATCATCAGCCCGACGACACGCCCGAGCGGCGGCTGCTCTCGCGGCCAGGCGATATCGCCACGGCGATCGGGCAGTTACCCGACACTCAGTGGGTGCATACGGTCTTTGAAGAGGACCAGGGCTTTCGCATGGCAAGCTGCGCCGCACTGCGCATCAAGATTTACCACACCGTCGGACTGGAAAAGACCTGTATGGACGGGCTGTTTGTCCAGGCCGACCTAGCGATCGTGGAAGGAGCCAATTCGGTGGTGCAACTGATGTGCGCGGGGCGACCGTTTCTGCGCGCCTCCTCCGGCGTCGAGTTCCTGGGCAAGGCAACTGATTATATCGAGCGGCGCGAACGGGCAGTGCACGGCGCGGCACTCGATACTCTGCGGCGGGGATCGGCGTATCTGAGCCGGGAAAACGCGGATACGCTAGTCGGACAGCGCGCCGTACGCGCGCTACTGTTCACCTATGCCGACCGGGCACCGCTCGACGCGCTGGCCACTCATCTGGCAGTCCGGTATTTCACGCGCGAGATGAACCCGCTGACCTTGACCGGGAACTATCTCGAGGGGATGCACCCGGCGCTAGGCGTGGGCGAGCCGGAACCGACATTTGACGAGCCCGTGTAGCAGGACCAATGACGAATGCGATTGAAGTGAGCGAAGAGGTGAAGGCGCTGGTTCGCAATGGTGGATGTATCTTCCCCGATGCCAACTGAGTTGCGTTGCCGTAGTGCCAGGAATTAAATCCCATGCTGCTGCGGCGCAACATCAAATCTTGTTTACAAATCCCGCCAAAAGTCTACACTGTGGCCAATATTGTTAGCGCTAACATCAGCTGAAAGCGACCGTGAACAAACAACTGACCTGGCGCGAAAAGATCAGCTACGGCATTGCCGATATGGGCTTCAATTTCTATTGGACCAATATCGCCACCTTCCTGCTGATTTTCTACACCGACGTCTTCGGCATCTCGGCCGCCGCCGCCGCGTCGATGGTATTCACAATTAAAATCATCAACGCTTTCACCGACCCGCTGATTGGCGCTGTAGCCGACCGCACCAACACCCGCTTCGGCAAGTTCCGCCCCTACCTGATTTGGGTTCCGCTGCCGCTGGCCGGCGCCGCCTTCCTGACCTACACCACGCCCGACCTGTCCGAGGGCGGCAAGATCGTCTGGGCCTACGGTACTTATCTGCTGATGATGGTCTGCTACACCTGCATAAACATTCCGTACAATGCCTTGTCCGGCGTACTGTCGGCCGATCCGCAGGAACGCTCCACCGTCAACGGCCTGCGCTTCATCTTCGCCTTCGCCGGCGGCACGCTGGTGACGGCGGCCACGCCGGCGTTGGTACGCTGGCTGGGCCACGGCGACGACAAACTGGGCTGGCAGTTGACGATGCTGGTGTGGGGCGCGCTGGCGTCCGCGCTGTTCGTGACGACCTTCCTCAACACGCGCGAACGCGTGGCGCCCGCGCCCACGCAGCAGTCCAACGTCTGGCAGGACATCCGCGACCTGTCGCGCAACCGGCCGTGGGTGGCGCTGTTCTTCCTGGCGCTGATCATCATGATCACCATCACGCTGCGCACCACCAGCGCGGCCTACTACTTCAAGTACGTGGTCGGCCGGCCGGAGCTGATGCAGGGCTTCGTCCCCGCCTACATGATCTCGGCGGCCGTCGGCGCCTCGCTGACGCCGTTCCTGACGCGCTTCATCGACAAGCGCAAGCTGATGATGATTTTGATGAGCACCACCGCCCTGCTGTCGCTGGCCTTCTTCTTCGTTCAGAAGGACCAGGTCACGCTGATGTTCGCGCTGCAGATCGCTACCGGCCTGGTGCTGGGACCGAAATCGCCGCTGGCGTTCTCGATGTATGCCGACACCGCCGACTACAACGAATGGCGCACCGGCCGCCGCGCCACCGCGATGACCTTCGCCGCCGCCACCTTCTCGCAAAAGCTGGGCACCGCCATGGCGGTGGCCGTCATCGGCGGCTTGTTCACCCGGCTGGGCTACGTGGCCAACGTGGCACAGACGGCCGGCTCGCAGGCCGGCATCGTGTGGCTGATGTCCTTTATTCCGGCGGCGTTCGCGGTGTGTGCGGTGGCCGTCATGTTCTTCTATAACCTCGACAACACCAAGCTGGCTCAGATCCAGGCGGATCTGGATGCGCGCAAATCTTAAACGGAGAGTTTCAATGTTAGGCCCTACCCACGACGGCGACCGCTACGAACTGACCAGCCCGACGGCGATGCCGCGCGCGGCCGGCTTCCTGTGGAACCAGAAGATGATGATACAAGTGACCTGCCGCGGCTACGCCACCGCGCAGTTCATGCAGCCGGAGCCGGCCAAGTATGCCTACGCGCCCAACCTGGAGGCCAAGACCTTCATGCAGCCGGAGCAGAACTACTACGCCCATCATCCGGGCCGCTTCTTCTACATCAAGGACGAGGAAACCGGCGAGCTGTTCTCGGCGCCCTACGAGCCGGTGCGCGCGCCGCTGGACCGCTACAATTTCTCAGTCGGCAAAAGCGACCTGTCGTGGACCATCGAGCATCTGGGCGTGCGGGTCGAGCTGAACCTGAGCCTGCCGGTCAGCGACGTGGTGGAACTGTGGTCGCTGCGGGTGACCAACCTGTCGGGCCGGGCACGCAAGCTGAGCGTCTACCCCTACTTCCCGATCGGCTACATGTCGTGGATGAACCAGTCCGGCGAATACCGTGCGGACCTGGGCGGTGTGGTGGCCAGCTGCGTCACGCCGTATCAGAAAGTGGCCGACTACTTCAAACAGAAGGACTTCAAGGACAAGACCTACTTCCTGTGCGAGGAAGCGCCGGTGGCGTGGGAAGTCCGGCAGATGGCGTTCGAGGGCGAAGGCGGGTTGCACCATCCAGGCGCGCTGCAGGATGAACAGCTGGGCAACAGCGACGCCCGCTACGAGACGCCGACCGCCGTGGTGCAGTACCGCCTGGCGTTGGCCGACACCGAGGCGCACGACTACCGCTTCATCTTCGGCCCGGCATTCGACGACGCCGAGATCCGCGCCGTGCGCGAAAAATATCTCGGTGCCGACGCCTTCGCCGCCGCCCGCGCCGACTACGCAAACTACATCGCCGGCGGACGCGGATGCCTGCGGATCGAAACGCCGGACAAGGAACTGGACAACTTCGTCAACCACTGGCTGCCGCGCCAGGTGTTCTACCACGGCGACGTCAATCGCCTGAGCACCGATCCGCAAACCCGCAACTACCTGCAGGACAACATGGGCATGAGCTTCATCAAGCCCGGCGTCATGCGCAACGCCTTCCTTCACGCGCTGTCGCAGCAGGAAGCCAGCGGCGCCATGCCGGACGGGATACTGCTGGCCGAGGGGGCGGAGCTCAAATACATCAACCAGGTGCCGCACACCGACCATTGCGTATGGCTGCCGGTCGCGCTGAAGGTCTACCTCGACGAAACCAACGACTATGACATTCTTGACGTGGTCGTGGCCGGCCACGAGAACGGCGTCGCCCTGACCGTCGCCGAACGCGTGAGCAGCGCCATGGACTGGCTGCTGCAGACGCGCGACCATCGCGGCCTGAGCTACATCGCCCAGGGCGACTGGTGCGATCCGATGAACATGGTCGGCTACAAGGGACGCGGCGTGTCCGGCTGGCTGACAGTGGCCACCGCCTACGCGCTGAACTTGTGGGCGGAGATTTGCGAGCAGCGCGGCGACGCCTCGCCGCTGGCGGCGGACGCCTGCCGTTTCCGCGCCGGCGCCAAGGCCGTCAACCTCGCCGCCAACGAGCACCTGTGGGACGGCGACTGGTACGCGCGCGGCATCACCGACGACGATGTCCGCTTCGGCATCAGCCAGGATGTGGAGGGCCGCATCTGGCTCAATCCGCAGGCGTGGGCGATCCTCGGCGGCACGGCCAGCGCGGAACAGCGCGCATCGATGCTGGCGCAGGTGGAGGAGCAGTTGGCCACACCGTACGGCGTGGCCATGTTCGCGCCGCCGTACAGCGCCATGCGCGACGACGTGGGGCGCGTCACGCAGAAGCATCCCGGTTCGGCGGAGAACGGCGCGGTCTACAACCACGCCGCCGTGTTCTACATCTACAGCCTGTACACCATCGGCGAGAGCGACCGCGCCTACCAGCTGCTGCGCCAGATGATACCCGGCCCGAGCGAGGCCGATTACCTGCAGCGCGGCCAGCTGCCGGTGTTCATCCCGAACTACTATCGCGGCGCCTACCACCAGTACCCGCGTACCGCCGGCCGTTCCAGCCAGTTGTTCAATACCGGCACCGTGTCGTGGGCCTACCGCTGCTTCATCGAAGGCCTGTGCGGCTTGCGCGGCGACGGCGATGCCTTGCTGGTGCGCCCGCAACTGCCGAAGGAATGGGAAGGCATCAAGGTCTCGCGTGAATTTCGCAGCGCGACCTTCACGGTGTCCATACAACGCGCCGACGTCGAAGAAATCCAGGTCTGGTCGGAAGGCCAGCGTTTGCCTGACGGCCGCGTGACCGGTATCGTCACGGGCGGAGTCTATGCGCTGGAGGTATTGATTCCACGCTGCGGGTCCGCAACGTAGGCGAAATCCGCAAGCGCTTCGAACAGCAGGCTATCGCGCCGGCGACGGCACGCCCTGCGGCGCCTGGCCGCCGTGCGGAATCAGCCAACCGCCGTCGGCCAGCCAGTCGGCCAGGCGGTCCGGCCAGTGCACGTCGGACAGGCGCTCCGAACGCTGGCCCATGTTGAAGGCGTGGTCGGTCTCCGCATACATGTGCAGCTCGGCCGACACTCCCGCCGCCACCAGTTGCTGATACAGGGCGATGGCCGGCGGCGCGCAGCACTTGTCCAACGATCCCGCAACGATGAAGGCCGGCGGTGCGTTCTGCACGGCCTTGGCCGGCACGCCCAGCGGACCGGGATAGACCAGCACCTGGAAGTCCGGCCGCGCGCTCAGCTTATCAACGGCGTCCGCCGTGCCCGCCGGTGCAGGTACCGGATTGTCGGCCACCAGCGACACCAGTTCGCCACCGGCCGAGAAGCCCATGATTCCGAGCCGGTTCGGATCGATCTTGTACTGCGCCGCATGCGCCCTCACCCAGCGCACCGCGCGCCGAAGGTCGGCAGCCGCATCGTTCTCAATGCTGTAGGTCGAACCCTGGTCGCGCGCGAGCCGATACTTCAACACGAAGGCGGTGACGCCGGAACGGTTCAGCGACTTGGCCGCCACCAGTCCTTCGTTATTCCACACCAGCATGCGATGGCCGCCGCCCGGCACCACGATCACAGCGGCGCCGTTGGCGTGGCGCGGATCGGCCTCGACCACGGTCAGCGACGGATCGTGGATGTTGCTGATGTAGGTGTTCTGCACGGTCTCGGCTTCGTTGCGACGCTGCTCCGAACCCGGCGCGCCGTTGGGCCACAATTGAACGGTCTGCTGCGCCCCCGCCTGCGCGCACAGCAGCAGCAGCGCCAGGCCGAATTTGTTAATGCACATTGAAGCCTCTCGCAGCGTAAAGGGTATGGTGAGTCAGGATGAACAGCGTACCGTCGCCGTCGCCGCCGAAGATCAATTGCAGTGGACGTTCCGGCACATCGATGCGGCCGATTTCCTTGCCGTCCGGCGCGTAGACGAACACCTGGCCATTGGCGACATACACGTTGCCGGCCTTGTCCACGGCTACGCTCTCGCCGCCCCGGTTGGCGACCTGTCTCAAGTCGCCGATGCCGCCGCCCTGCCCGATCACGCCGCTGTAGGTGCGGTTCTCGGAGCCGTTGGTGAACACCACGCGGCCGTTGGCGCCGGCCGCCACCAGGCCGTGCGTGTCGAGCGTGTCGGAGAAGCGGTGGCCGAGGTGATTGGCCGGTCCTTGCTGGAACACACGGTAGGCCGGCATCACCAGGCTGCCGTCCGGCGACACGTACTCGCGTTGCTTCGGCAGCGCGACATCGCGGGCGAACATTTCAGCCAGCGTGGTGAACTCGTAGTTGTCCGGGTTCAGTTGGTCGCGGAACTCGCCGTTCCGCCAGAAGTTGACCGGCACGACGGTTCGGGCGCCAGCGTGGGCGGCGACCGGCGTCGGCTTGGTCAGTGTCAGCGGGCCGGCCGGCTGATCCGGGTGGAACGAGTAGACCGTGCCTTCCGCGCCGTGCGAGGACAGCACCATCAGCGCGCCGCTCTTGTCGAAGGCCAGGTTGACGGCGTCCAGCGGCGCGTCGCGCACCACCAGCAGGCCCTCGGCCTTGGACCAGCTGTAGATGCGCTGGAAACGGCGATCGACAAAATAGAGTTTGCCTTGGGCGTTAACCGCCGCGCCGGCGATCGAATAGAAATCGCCTTCGAGCTTGTCGATCTTGACGCCGGCGCCGACGCCCGCATCGGCAGCGGCTGCGGGACCGGCGGCGCCGATATCGAGCGAAGCGAACTCGCGCTCGCGCACTTCCAGCTTGCGGGTAACGTCCTGCAGCGCGTTCTCATACGGGTACTTGGTGACGCGCAGATAGGTGTTGCAGCCGTTGTCGTCGCAGGTGGCGTAGCCGCTCTCGCCGTTGACGTGCACGTTGCGGAAGCGGATGCCGCTGGAATTACTCAACTTGACCGCCGATGGCGCAGGCTTGATGGAACGCGTGACGCGGTAGGCATGGTAATTGGCGAACAGCAGATTCTTCGAATTGCGGATCTCCAGCGACACCGAGTCCATGCCATCGCGCACCTCCTCTTCGGTTTGCGGCGCCAGGAATTCCCAGTTCTCCACGCCATCGAGCACGATCTCGGCACGGATGTGGTGTTCGGCCGACAGTTCGTAGACCTTGCCCGGCGTCTTGGTGTTCGATACGTAGAAGCCCGCCTGCGCGAAGGTGCTTGGCGTCCAGCAGGCGACGAAGGTGCCGCCGCCGCCGTCGGTCACCCAGATGCTCGGGTACTGACGGTCCCAGTGCGCGGTTGGGTCGAAGTCGGCGCGCTTCTGGTAGGGATCGCGCCGTGTGCCGTCGTACAGCCGCGTGCCGTGGCCGCCCTGGATGCGGATGTCGTCGACCAGCGAATCGGCGCCCGCCTTCCACAGCAGCGCCGTCGCGCGCGGGTTGACTTCGCCGGTGGCCAGGCCGAAGCCGGTGACCATGGCATCGCCGCCCCTGGCGCTTTCCAGCAGCGCTTTCGGGCCGTCGACGCCGGCGTACAGCGGCGAGCCGTTCGGCAGCACCAGCTGCGTCAGGCCTGGATGCAGTCCGACGAGCACCGTGTCCGGCTTCATGCGGATGGTGTCGTTGACGATGTAGAAGCCCAGCGGCAGGTACACCACGCGCTTGCTGTCGATGGCGTTCTGGATCGCGGCCGTATCGTCGGCCTGGCCGTCGCCGAGCGCGCCGAAGCCGCGCACGTTGGCCCATTCGCTACTTGGCGGCAGCGCGCGCATGACCTGGCGCGGCGCGGCCGGCAAGGCTTTCAGCGCTTCCATCTTGATGCTGGTGGCGAACTGGCCGCTGCTGCCTTGGCCGGGCAACGCCAGGCCGTAGCTAAATTCCTTGACCGCGTAGGCGGAGCCGGCGCCGGCGATGGTCTTGCCGCTGTCGCGGAAACGGGCGAACACCGGCGTGTTGCGGGCCACTGCGTGGTCAAAGCCGACCTGCGTGTAGACGTTGCCCTCGTTGCTGATGACCACCGCCGCCTTCGACACATTCTCGAAGCGCACCTCCTTGCCCCACAGCCAGTCGCCGTAGCCACGGTCGATCTCGATGCCCACCGGCGTGTTGCGGATGCTGGTGTTGATCAGCGTGAGTCCCGCTTCGTGCTCGCGGATGGCGGCATCGCGCTGGCCGTCGAAGGTTGAATCCATCAGCGTGTATGGCCACGCCGGCGAAGTCTTTTCGGACAGGATGCCGTAGCGTCCGCCATAGAACTTCAGGTCGAAACTCTCGTTGCCGACCTGGTAGATGCCGGCCAGGCCGGAACCGATATGAAAGTCGATATGGCTCAGGTAGGAGTGCTGCGCCGTGCGCAGCCGCACTGCCGCGGCGGCGGGATTGCCGTCGCCGATCTCGAAATCGACGTTGCTGAGCGCCGAATAAAACGTCGACGAATTGGCGTCGCGCACCTGGTCGCTGAACGGCACGGCGCTGGCCACCGGAACCGGCACCTTGCCCACCGTGTACTGGTCACCGCCGGTGAACACGATCATGTTGCCGACGCCCTTCTGGAAGCCCGGCGTGTGCGCGCCGAGCACGAACACCGGCCGCGTCCGGCCGATGCCGTACAGGCGCACTGCTGGCGGCACCAGGATTGAACGGGAAATGCGATAGCGGCCCGATGGCAGGAACACCACACCGCCCTCACCTTTGTTGGCGGCGCTGGTGACGGCCTGCTGGATGGCGTCGGTGTCGTCGGCCACGCCGTCGCCCTTGGCCTGCACTTTCACGGCGCGCGGGTCGTCCGGCATGGCCTGGTAGGCGGACGTCGACGCGGCTTGTGCGGCATGGACGACCGGCTGCGCGCACAGAACCGCAGCCGCGGCCACCAGGGCGAGACTCATAGTTAGACTAGTCATGCGCATCGCCTAGGATGGCTTAGAAGCTGTAACGCACGCCAGCGCGGTACACCCGGCCCAACACGTCGTACAGCGTCGGGTTGATGGCGAAGCTCAGGTTGGCCTGAGGCGCCGCCGCCGGATCGACGTTGCCGATGTTGTCGATCTTGAAGTAGGCGGTGGTCTTCGCGTTGACCTTGTAGGTGCCACCGAGGTCGACGTAGAACGCGCCCTTCATCTGGTTGTTGAAGATGGTCGGGTGTATCGTGGTCGAGACCGGGCAATTGGTCTGGCACTCGATGAACTCGTTGCTGTAGACGCCTTTGCTGATCCAGCGTTCGGTCAGCATCAGGCCGAACTTGTCGGTGTCCCACGCTTGCGATGCCAGGCCCTTCCACTTCGGCGTGCCGCCCAGATTGTTGCCGGCGCCTTCAGACGGGATCGTCCCCACCACGCCAGGATCGGTCAGGAAGCTGATGGTGCGGGTGGCCAGCGCGCGGAAGGTCAGGCGGCCCGGCAGGCCGAAGTCCTTCAGGTTCATGCGGTAGGCCGCCTCGACGTCGTAGCCCTTGTTGCGCAGCGAGGCCAGGTTGAACGCCTGCACCGTCACGTAGTTGTTGGTGCTATTGGCGCTGTTGAGCACCATCGCCGAGCAGATTTCCTGGTTGCCGGCCACGCACAGGTCGACTTCCTGCTGCGCCGACAGGGTCGAGATCACGCCGTCGACCTTGATGTCGAAGTAGTCGACCGAGGCGCTGAAGCCAGGCAGCCACTTCGGCTGGTTCAGCACCGCGCCGAACACGGTGTTGCGGGCGATCTCGGGACGCAGTTTGGTGTTGCCGACCGTGCGCTGCTGGACCGTAATGGTGTTGCCCTGGTAGCTGACCACGTTGTTCACCACCACGGCGGCCGCGTACAGTTCGCTCAAGTTCGGTGCGCGCACGTCTTTCGAGGTCACCGCGCGAAAGCTCAGGCCGTCGACCGGGGTCTTCCAGCTGCCGCCGATCTTCCAGCTTTCCACGCTGCCGGAGGTGCTGTACCTGGTGCGGCGGTCGGCCACGTTCAGGTTGGCCTCGCCGAAGGTGGCGGACTTGAGCATCGGAACGTTCAGCTCGACATAGGCTTCCTTGACATCGTAGGTGCCCGAGGCGTTGTGATAGTTGCCGGCGTACCAGTTGTTGCCCACCGCCGTGTTCAGCAGCGGATCGGCCGGATAGTCTGGCGTGTTCGGGCTGCCCGCGGAGACGCCGTTGCCGTAAGGGTCGCCGGTCACGCTGTAGTGTTCGCGGCGGTACTCCGCGCCGGTCGCCACGGCGATAGGACCGGCCCACGATGCAAACGGTTCGCCGTGCAAGTTGAAGCTGGCGACCTGCTGCGTTTGCTTGGTGTGCTGTTGCGGGCCCATGCCCGGTTCGATGTAGGCCATCGCCGCCGGATCGGCCGGCACGTCGCCGATGATGTTCAGCGGCACGCAGCCGGAAGCCGCCGCGACCGGGTTGCGGCAGACGATGTTGCCGTTCGGGCCGCGCACCGCGTCGATGGCGGCGTTGTAGCGCGCATTGAGCGAGATGTCGTGGACGATGATGTCGGTCTTGTTCTGGCCATATTCGGCGTAGGCGTCATACGACCATTCCTTGCCGGCCAGCTGGAAGCGGCCTTCGGCGCCAAGCACCACGCGCTCCATCTGGCGGGTCGGATGGACGTTGATGTTGTGCGGGAATTCGGCGTTGGCCGTGCCGTACTGGAAGCTGGTGATCTTGTTGGCCGCGCAGGCGGCCACGATGGACGCCGGCAGGAACGGGTTGTCGCACTGGATCGTCAGGTTGGCGTTCTTGGCCGCGCCGGGATTCGGCGAGAACACCGATTCGACTTTGCCGAAGTTGGTGGTCAGGTAGATCTCGTGGTCGGGATTGATGTCGAAGCCGACGCGGGTGTACGCCACCTGGCGTTTCAGGTCCATCGCCAGGTTGGTGCCGGCGCCGACGCTGCCGCTCAGGTCGCCGCCTACGCAGAACGGGTTGACGCAGCCGGTCACCGCGCCGGTGCCGGTCGGCTTGCCGCCGCCACCGTAGTTGAACTGGTAGGGTGCACCGCCGGGACCGAAGGCCGTGCCTTGCAGCGGGCCGTTGGTGATCAGGCCGTACTTGGCGTACTGGTATTGCTGGGCGTGGTCGATGACGGTGTATTGCGGCTTGCCGTCGTTGGTCTGCGCCAGCGGGCGGATCTGGTAGGCGGTGTTCTTGTACCAGCTGCGGCCATTGGGGCCGACTTCGCCGAAACCGGGCGAGTCGATGCCCTTCTCGCGGCCGAACTCGCCGCTGACTTCGACGTGCAGGCGGTCGTCCATGAAGCCCTTGCCCCAGGCCGCTTGCACAGTACCGTTACGGTCGTCGTGGTAGGTGGTTTGGCCACCTTCGACGTTGGCCTTGAAGCCTTCGAATTTCTTGTCGGTGACGAAGTTGACGACGCCGCCGATCGCGTCCGAACCGTAGGACGCCGAGGCGCCGCCGGTGACCACGTCGACGCGCTTGACCAGCAATTGCGGGAACTGGCTGACGTCGGTCACGCCGGTGACGTTGGCGCCCACCACGCGCTGGCCGTCCAGCAGGGTCAGCGTGCGGATCGGGCCCAGGCCGCGCAGGCTCAGCGAGCTCAAGCCCTGGATGCCGCTGGAGGTGCTGTTGGTGCTGGTGGTGCGGCCGGTGCTGCCCTGCAGCGCCGGCAGTTCGGCGATGGTGTTGAAGATGTTTGGCTGGGCGTTCTTGGCCAGGTCGTCCGCGTTGAGCACGGTGGTCGGCGTTGGCTGGGTGAAGCCGCGCGAGGCGATGCGCGAGCCGGACACGGTCACCACCGTCTGCGCCGGCGCGGCCTCGGCATTCGCGTCGGCGTTGGGCGGGGTCTGGTCGCCGGGGGCGGCAGGCGCGGCCGCAGCGGCTTGCTGGGCGTAGGCTGGCATGGCGATCCAGCAGCAAGCGCTGGCCACGGCCAGGCTCATGATTTTGTTACGTGTACGCATTGTAGTCTCCTGCACTATTTTTATGATGTTATGGTCAACGCGCGGAATTTCTGACGGCTCCGCTACGCACTGCATGCAACGCTGCCCGACCCGTCAAGCCAGGCGGTATTCGGTCACTATCTAGTACTGATTTTGCTGGCGAGGATATGCCCCACCAGCGTCTCCGGCGCCTCCGCGATGTCCAGCGTGACGCCTGCCTCGTCCTCCTGCAGCGGTTCCAGGTCATGCAATTGGCTGTCCAGCAGCGACGGCGGCATGTAGTGGCCGACCCGCGCCTGCAAGCGGCCGGCGATCAGTTCGCGCGCACCGTTCAGGTGGGCGAAGCGCAGCGCCGGATCGGCCAGGCGCAACTGGTCGCGGTATTTGCGCTTCAGCGCCGAGCAGCCCAGCACCAGGCCTTGATTCAGCAGGCGTGCGCCGTGAACCTGCCCGGCCAGGGTCTGCAGCCAGTCGTGGCGGTCGGCGTCGTCCAGGGCGATGCCGGCCGACATCTTGGCCACGTTCGCCGGCGGGTGGAACTGGTCGCCCTCGACGTAGGACACGGCCAGCGCGCCGGCCAGCGCCTGGCCCACCGTGCTCTTGCCGCAGCCACTGCCCCCCATCACTACCCAACGGGTACTTTCCATCCAGATCTCCAAGTAAGGTAGCGCTAACATTTCAGTGATAATCAATTGCGCCAACCACAGCGCAATAGGCATCATATTTGAGTGGCACTGCTTAACGCCTGCAAGATAGCGTTATCATTTGCAATGACTTTAGACTAATGCAGGAATTTGTAAAGAAATTTTCATGCTGCAACGCGCCAAAAACCACGCTGGGATTGCGGCAAATCATACACAGGATCGGTCATTTTCATAATTGCGATCCCCAGGTGGCTCTGCAATCATGGAGCGCCGCAAAAATGCCGGCACAAAAAAATACAAAAGGAGAACAACCCCATGCGATCGTGGATACTGGCCCTGCTGTTCCTGGCCTCGACCGGCGCCCTCGCCCAAGACAAGGTCGTCACCCTCTGGCCCGACGGCGCGCCCGACGCGCGGCCGCAACCAAGGCCGCCGGCCGGACCGGAACGGCTCGACGGCGAACAGATCCGCAACGTCAGCCAGCCCACGCTGACGGTGTATCCCGCCTCCCTGGACCGCGCAGCCCGGACCGCGGTCATCATCTGTCCCGGCGGCGGTTACGAATTCCTGTCCTTCACGCGCGAAGGCCATCAGTACGCGCAGTGGCTGTCCAGCCTGGGCGTCACCGCCTTCGTGCTGAAATACCGGCTGTCCGGCTACGGCCATCCCGCGCCCCTGCAGGACGTGTTGCGGGCGATCCGCCTGGTGCGTTCGCAGGCCGCGCAGTACGGCGTGGCGCCCGACCGCATCGGTGTCATGGGCAGCTCGGCCGGCGGCCACCTGGCGGCCAGCGCCGCCACCCTGTTCGACCAGCCGGCCGGCCGCGGCGGCGATGCGCTTGACGCCGTCAGCGCGCGCCCGGACTTCGCCATGCTGATGTATCCCGTCATCGCCATGGAACCGCCGGTCGCCCACCTCGGCTCGCGCAACGCCCTGCTCGGCGCGGCCCCGTCCGCGCAACTGGTGCAGCTGATGTCAGTCGAGCAGCAAGTCACCGCGCGCACCCCGCCCACGTTGCTGATCCATTCCCAGGACGACGGCCTGGTGCCGGTCGAAAACAGCATCCGCTACTACCAGGCCCTGACCCGCGCCCACGTGCCGGCCGAGATGATGCTGTTCGAGCATGGCGGGCATGGCATGGCGATGCGCACCGGCCAGGGCACCGCGTCGAACTGGCCGCAGCGTGCCGAGGAATGGCTGCGCGACCGCAAGCTGATTCCCTAGCAATCCATCCCGAATACAGGAGAACACATGATCAAGCATCACCCCGCGCCCATGCGGCGCAAGGCCCAGGCCGTCTCGATTTCCCTGCTCGCGCTCGGCGCCGCCGCAAGCGCCCAAGGCGCGCCGATCGCCACGCTCGACCGCAACGGCGCCTGGGTTTCGGTCGAGGCCTATGGCCCGAACGTGGTCCGCGTCACGATCGCCGCCGACAAGGCCGAGGCGCTGAAAGGCGCCGGCTACGGCATCCTGCCCGGCGCCGCCGACAACGCCACCTTCCGCCACAGCGGCGACAAGGACGGCGACAGCTTCAGCTCGTCGGCGCTGAGCCTGCACGTCGCACCGGCGCCGGCGCCACGCGTGCCGACCATGGGCGAGAAGTATTTCGCGCCGCAACTGGCGCCGGTAGCGCTGCAGGTCAAGAACGCCAAAGGCGAGTTGGTGCTCGACATGACCGGCTGGGAGATGGCGCCGCAAACCGTTAACACCGAGAAGACCTACCAGACCGGCGCCTCGTTCAGCGCGCCGGCCGACGAACATTACTACGGCATGGGCCAGAACCAGGAATCGACCGGCCCGCTCGACCTGCGCGGCCGCGTCATCGACTGCAAGCACTGGTACGACGCGCCGGCCGGCGAAACGGTGTGCGTGCCGTTCATGGTGTCGTCCAAGGGCTACGGCATCGTCTGGGACAACCCGTCGGCGACCCGCTTCATCGCCGGCGTCAACGGCCGCACCGGCTTCCAGTCCAATGTGGGCGAGCGTGTCAGCTTCTTCGTCATCACCGGCAACACGCCGGAAGAACTGTATTCCGGCTATGCGCGCGTGACCGGCAGGACACCGATCCCGCCCAAGGCCGCGTTCGGCCTGATACAGTCCAAGGCGCGCTACGACAGCCAGCAGGAAGTGCTACGCGTCGCCAACACCTATCGCCAGAAAAAGTACCCGCTCGACATCATGGTGGTCGACTGGTTCTACTGGACCCGCATGGGCCAGCTGGACATCGATCCGGCCCAGTTCCCCGATCCGGACGCCATGAACCGGGAGCTGCACGGCCTCGGCATGCAGTCCATCATTTCGATCTGGCCGCGCTTCGAGACGGCGGGCCGTTATTACAACGAGCTCGACACGAAAGGCTACTTCCTCAAGGACAAGGACGGCAAGACCGTCGACGGCCTGCCATCGCGCTCCGACCGCACCGGCGCGCTGATCGACGCCACCAACCCTGCGGCGCGCAAATGGTACTGGGAGCACGCGCGCGACAACGTGCTGTCGCACGGCTTCGACTATCCGTGGCTGGACGAGACCGAGCCGGATCTGGTGCCGGACGGTTATTTTTATGCGATCGGCTCGGGCGACCGCTACCACAACGTCTACCCGCTGCTGCACGTTGAAGGCGTGGCCGAGAACATGCGCGCCTGGAAGCCGAACAAGCGCGCGCTGATCCTGTCGCGCGCCGCCTACCTGGGCGCGCAACGCACCGGCGCGCTGTTCTGGTCGTCCGACATCCAGCCCTCGTGGGAAGCGCTGTCGCGGCAGATACCGACCGGCCTGAACATGACGGCCTCCGGCATCGCCTACTGGGGCAACGACATCGGCGGCTGGCAGTGGCTGCCGCAAAGCACCAAGTCCAGCAAGGCGCCCCTGCTCGACCCGGCCGGCGCCACCGACACCGTCGGCCAGAACCACGACTATCCGGAACTGTTCACGCGCTGGTTCCAGTACGGCACCTTCCTGCCGACCTTGCGCGTGCACGGCGACCGCAAGCACACCGAACTGTGGGAGTTCGGCGCCCAGGCCGAAGCCATCCTGGCCCGCTACGACCGGCTGCGCTACCAGCTCATGCCCTACATCTACAGTCAAGCCAAGGCCACCTACGACAGCGGCGCGCCCTTCATGCGTCCGCTGTGGATGGATTTCCCGCACGATCCGCAGGTCGCCAACATCGGCACCCAGTACATGTTCGGCCCGGCGTTCCTGGTCGCACCGGTCACCGAGCAGGGCCAGACCCAAAAGGATGTCTACCTGCCGGCAGGCAGCGACTGGTACAACTTCTGGACCAATGAAAAACTGGCGGGCGGACGCTGGATCAAGGTGGCCGCGCCGATCGAGCAGATGCCGGTGTTCGTCCGGGCCGGCGCCATTGTGCCGCTGGGCGCCGACATCCAGTCGACCGCGACCCGCCAGGCCATCGCCGAGATCAAGGTCTATCCGGGCAAGGATGGCGATTTTGCGTTGTACGACGACGACGGCGTGTCCTACGACTACGAAAAGGGCAAGGGCACGCTGGCCCGTCTGCACTGGAACGACGGCGCCGGCCGCCTGACCGTCAGCGGCGACGCCGAACTGTCGCGCCAGGCGCCCGGCCTGGTCAAGGTGGTGGGGAAATAAGCAAGCCGCTGCCGGCTAGCGCTGCAGCGTTAGCCGGTAGACGGTGGTCTGGCGATAGATCTGCCCCGGACGCAGCATGAGCTGCGGCCAGCCCTGGCTCAACAGGCCAGGCCGGGGCTGGCCATAAAGAGAGAAGCCGCGCCGGCCCTGCAGCGCCAGACTCGGGCCGCCGGCGCGGAACTGCAGGGCTGCCTCGGTGCTGTACACCTGCAGACGACGTCCCGAGCCGGGATCGATCACCCGGGCCACCTCGCGCAACACGCCCTGGCCGCCGGAGAAATGGTCGCCGACGTAAAAGCAGTGGTCGAACTTTCCCGCGACATGAAGCTGGCTGTTGGGCCAGCACAAGCGTGTGCCGATCGGTGCCGGTTGCCGGAAATCGAACGGCGTCCCGCCTACGACCGCAACGCCGGCCGGCATGCCGCCGGCGTCGAGCTCCACATAATAGTCGGCGCTGATCTGCAGCAAGTGATCGCCGACATCCGCGTCACCACTGTTGAGGTTGAAACAAGGGGAAGACTGCGCCAGTGACAGCGTCGGCGCCGCCGCCACGGCCGCATGGTTGATGATCAGCTTGTCGTCATCGTCGAGATGGTAGTTGAGCAGCAGCTCGGTGCCATCCGCCGTCAACCGCCGCAGCGACACGCCACCTTCGGCATGACGGCCTTCCCAGCGTGGCGGGACCAACTCGGCGGCGGCCGCATCCCGATCCGCCAGCAGCACGTTGGCCATGCGCCCGTAGCGGTCGGGCGCGCGCCAGGAGCACAGCGCAGCACCGCTTTCGCTGATCGTCACCGTCATGCCGTGGGTATTCTTGAGCGTAAACAAGCGGTCTGCGCCTTTTTTGTTCGCCGCGATTAACGGGAGCGTTTGTGCAATGGCTTGCCGTTCACATCATAAACGGCGGCCTCCAGGTGAACCACGGTGCTGACGGCCTGGTCGTCGGCGGCGCTAGACGCCAGAGCGAGCTTGTAATCGCCCTTGGCAACCTTCCACGTCTTCGATGCGGAGTCATAGACCGCCAGCAAGCGCGGATCGACGGTAACAGACGACTGAACGCCCGCCCCCGGCTGCACCTCGACCTTCTGGAAGCCGGCCAAGCGCTTGGGCGCTTCCCAGCGCACCTTCAACGGCGACACGTAGAGCTGGGCCACCTGCTTGCCCGCCACCTTGCCCACATTCTTCACCGTGAACGAGGCCCGCAGCACGCCGTCCTTGACGCTGGCGGCCAGATCCGAGAAAGCAAACTCCGTGTAGGACAAGCCGTGGCCGAACGGGAACAAGGGCGTGAGTCCCTTGAGGTCGAACCACTTGTAGCCGACCGCCGCACCCTCGCTGTAATCGACATCGAAGCGCCGGTCCGCCACTTCGGGGAAGCCGTCCAGCGCCGGACGCGGCAATTGCGATTCCGACGCCGGGAAAGTGGCCGGCAAATGTCCCGACGGATTGACCTCGCCGAACAGCACGCCGGCAATCGCCTCGCCGCCGTCGCTGCCGGGATACCACGCCTCCAGCACGGCCGACACCTTGGGCAGCCACGGCATGGTCACCGGCCCGCCGGTCTCCAGCACCACAACCGTGTTGGCGTTGGCCGCCGCCACCGTTGCGATCAGCGCGTCCTGCTGGTCGGGCAGCGACAGATTCGGCATGTCGAAGCCCTCGCCCGTCCATTGGGTGGCGAACACCAGCACCACGTCGCTGTCGCGCGCCAGCTTGGCCGCTGCGGCGCGGTCGCTGCCGTCGCTGTACACCACCGTTGCCGACGGCAGCCGCGCCTGGATGGCTTTCAGCGGCGACGACGGATAGACCATGACCGGGCCGGGCCAGTTCTTGGGCGCCAGCTCCGGCGCGGCGTTGCCGCCGGCCGGATACACCAGCGACGAACCGCCGCCAGCCAGCACACCGCGGTCGGCATAACCGCCGATCACCGCGATGCGTTTGGCGGATGGCTTCAACGGCAAGGCGCCGGCGCTGTTCTTCAGCAGCACCATGCCCTCCTGCGCATCCTTGCGCGACACGGCCGCATGCGCATTGAAGTCGATCGTCTGCGGCGCCGGCGCCACCGGGTGGTCCACCACGCCGTGCGCGAACATCGCATGCAGGATGCGGCGCACCATGTCGTCCAGGCGCGCCTGCGGCACCCAGCCGTTCAACACGGCCTCCTTCAGCGGCGGGCCGAAATAATCGGCCTGGTCGAACGGCATGCCGGATTGCTGATCCAGTCCCGCATTGGCGGCCGGCACCGTGCTGTGCACCGCGCCCCAATCCGACATCACCCAGCCCTTGAAGCCCCAGTCATCCTTCAGCACCTCGTTCAGCAGGTAGCTGTTCTCGCACGAATAGGCGCCGTTGACGCGGTTGTAGGAACACATCACCGATCCCGGATTGCCGTCTTCGTTCGCTATCTGCAAGGCCAGCAGATCCGACATGCGCGCCGAGCGGTCGTCGATCTTTACGTTGAGCGTGGTGCGGCCGGTTTCCTGGTCGTTCAGGGCAAAGTGCTTGAGCGTGGACACCACGCGGTTCGACTGTATCCCCTTGATCTGCGCGCCGACGATCTTGCCGGCCAACAGAGGGTCCTCGCCCGCATATTCGAAGTTGCGGCCGTTGCGCGGCTCGCGCATCAGGTTGACGCCGCCGGCCAGCAACACGTTGAAGCCGTAGGCGCGCGCCTCCGCGCCGATCATGGCGCCGCCCGCGTAGGCGGTTTGCAGATCCCAGCTGGCGGCCGTGTTCAGGCCCGATGGCAGTGCCGTGCCCGGCCGCGCATCCGGGCCGGCCTGGCTGGCAACGCCCAGGCCGGCATCGGTCTCCCACAGATGGGGAATGCCCAGGCGCGGCACGCCGTAGATGAAGCCGGCCGACTGCTTGTGCGACGGCGCCGGCCGCGTGGTCTTTTTCGATTCCATGTCGGCGCCCAGGTAGCCGTAGACCAGCTTGAGCTTTTCGTCCAGCGTCATCGCGGCGACCGCCAGGCGGGCGCGTTCCTCCGCGCCCAGCTGCGCGTTCATCCACGGCGTGGCCGCAGGCGCCGCAGCCTCGCCGGTTTGCGCGCCGACGCTACCGCAGCAAAGCGCCACGGCCGCCGACAACAGGCTGATTTTTCTCTTCAATTTCATACTCATATTTAAATGATCCGCAGCGCGAACGCATAAGGGAGTGCCGGCGCAGCGCCCGGCAGCGTCACCAGCAGGCCGTCCACCGTTTGCTGGAACGCCAGCGACTGGCTTCTGCCCACCAGCTCGACCCGCGCAATGCCCTGCTTCAGGTGCGGGCTGCCGGCGCACATGGTCTTGATCAGGGCCTTGCCGTCGGCCGGCCAGCCCATGACGAAGGCATACACCGCATCGCCCTTGACGGTGAAACGCACGTCGGCCGCCGAGAACGGCTTGTTCTTGCCCTCGTTGAAGCCCGCGCCCGACATCGGCGCCGACGCCTCTTCCATCACCGGCCCCTCGCCGAACACCGACCACGGACGGCTGTCGTAGATGCCCTCGCTGTTGACCGCCATCCAGCGGCCGATCTCTTCGACGATGGCCTGCTCCAGCGGATCGATGCTGCCGTTGCCGCGCACCGGCACGCTGAGCAGCAGGTTGCCGTTCTTGCTGACCACGTCGATCAGCGTGTGGACCACCGTCTGCGCGCTTTTGTACGATTTGTTGTCGTAGACGCGGCGGTCGTAATGCCAGCTGCCGATGCAGGTACAGGTTTGCCACGGCAGCGGTTCGATGGCGTTGCTCTGGCCGCGTTCGATATCCCAGACCATGGTCTTGCGCTGCTGCTCATCGAGGATCTTGCCGTTGACCACGGCCTCCAGCTTGCCCTTCCTGGCGATGCTGCGGTTGTACATGTGCGCGGTCAGGCGCAAGCCGACGTCGCTGAACGGCCACAACGGCAGCTTGGTGTCGTCGAAGTAGACCAGGTCGGGGTCGTAGTTGTTGATCAGTTCCATGGTGCGGTCGTAGAACTTTTCGCAGTAGGCCTGGTCGGGGATGGACGCGCCGTCCCCCCAGTGCCACTGCCCGCCGCCGACGCCGCCGCCGCCATCCTTGCTCAGCGGATGGTTCTGCGCATACAGCGCCTGCGGATCGAACCCTTCCCACCACTTGCCCTTGCCGTCGGCCTTGGCCAGGCGGCCATCGTAGGGCACGCCTGCATAAGGGCCACTCTTGTCGGCGCCCTGCGCCGTTTCATACCAGGTCCAGGCGTGGGCGGCGTGCACACTGACGCCGAAGCGCAGGCCCTGCTTGCGGGCCGCCTTGGCCCAGCCGCCGATCAAGTCCTTCTTCGGCCCAATCTTGGTGGAGTTCCATTGCGGCTGGTACTTGCTGGCGTACAGGTCCAGATTGTCGTGGTGGTTGGCCAGGGCGACGAAGTATTTCGCGCCGGCCTTCTTGTACAGCGCCACCAGGGCGTCGGGCTCCCAGCGCTCCGCCTTCCATTCACGGATGACGTCCTTGAAGCCGACCTCGGACGGATGGCCGTACTTCTTCAGGTGATACTTGTAGGCGTCGCTGCCCTCCTCGTACAGGGCGCGACCGTACCAGTCGCCGAACTCCGCTTCGCATTGCGGGCCCCAGTGCGCCCAGATGCCGAACTTGGCATTGCGGAACCAATCGGGCGTCTGGTAGGCCGCCAGCGAATTCCAGTCCGCCTTGAAGGGGCCGGGCGCCATGGGCTCGTGGCCGCCGAACGGCGCCGCCTTGGCTGCGTGGGTATAGGGGGACAGCGCCAGGGCCGGAATGGCCGCGCCCAGGTGCTTCAATATTTCTCGTCTCTTCATTATCGGTTCCATCATCAATTGGGGAAAGCCTGCGCGCATTGTGCGAGCCGGCGGATGGCGGCGCAATGGCGAAAACCGTCATTGCGTCTCATAAAATCAGGCAAGCCGCTCCTGCCGCGCCGGCCGGCCCTCCTCTCCGACGCACACGCGCGACAGCCAGGCCCGCAGCGGCCGGTCGTACCATCGCGACAACGCCCAGGCCAACAGGACCATGCCGCCGTACAGGCCGACGGCGACGGCCGCCAGCAGCGGCTTGCCGGGATGAGTCGACCAGTTCCAGTGCGCAAAAAGATAGATGAAGGGGTAGTGGACGATATACAGCGGGTAGGACAGCTCGCCGGCCAGGGCGCAGATCCGCCCCGCCCGGCCCGCCATGTTCGCGGTGCCGGCGCCGGCCATCAGCACGAATGGAAACACCAGGGTCACGCAGGCCGCCTCGAACAACCAGTTGACGCTGCCCAGCATCGGCATGCAGAAGACAGCGGCCAGCAGCAGCGACAACAGCAGGTAGGGCGCCGGCAGCGAGACCGCCAGCTTCATCCTGTACACGAGCAGCCCCAGCAGGAATGGGCAGGCCAGCCGGATCGGCGCGACCCAGAAATGATCCCACCCCCAGCCGTAGCCGAGGTTGCCGAAGTGCCGGGCCGTCAACAGCAGGGCCAGCGCGCTGGCCAGGCACAGCGCCACATGGGTTTTGCGCCCCAGGCGCGGGGCATACAGGACATACAGCAGGTTGGCGAGGTATTCCTGGCACAACGTCCATGCCGGGCCGTTGACGGAATGGGTCTCGCCGAAATAATTGGGCAGGGTCGGCGCCGGCAACAGCAGCAGGTTGAGGCAGAAGGTCAGCACCAGCATGCCCAGCGACAGTTTGGCGCCGACCCGCTGCGCCTCGCCGACAAACGGATCGAGCAAATAGACCAGCACGCCGATCACCATCGCGGCCAGCACCATCGGATGCAGCCGGATCAGGCGCCGCTTGAAGAAGCCGGCTGCCGACAGCGGTTGTCCGGCGCCACCCTGCGGCGCGAGACGGGCATCGTAAGCGTGGCCCAGTACAAAGCCGGACAGGGCGAAGAAGAAATCGACCGCCAGAAAAGTATGCGGCATGGGATGCTGCTCCAGGCTGGGCACCAGCAATTCCCACAGGTGAAACAGGACCACGCTGAAGGCCGCCGTACCGCGCAGGCCGTCCAATACCTGATAGTGCTGCTTCATGGGGACTCCGTGAGGTTCGGGCCGGGCGTGGCCTGGCGGAAGAGGCGCTGGGCGTAGTGGTACAGATTGTCCGCCCAGCTCTCGCGGTCATGGCCGTGCTCGTCCACATTCCAGACGTGGGCGATGCCGTGCAGCGTCAGGTAGCGATGCAGGGTTTGTGAACCGCCGATCAGCCCGTCCTGCCTGCCGCAAGAGAGATACAGCCATTGCGGCTGGCCGCGTCCGCTTTCCGGCAGCAGTTCGGCCGCCGCCTTCAGGTTGGGCGCCGCCGAGAAGGCGCCGACCCAGCCAAAGGTGTCGGGATGGCCGAGTCCGATGTTCAACGCCTGGCCGCCGCCCATCGACAGCCCGGCGATCGCGCGTTGCGCCCCGCCGCCCAGGGTTGGGTACTTGGCGTCGATGGCGGGCACCAGCACCTCCGGCAGCTCGCGCTCGAACGCGGTGAAGCCGGCGATGTGCGCCGGCGTGAAAGTGCGTTCGGCGGGCGGCGGGCGGTCGTCGGCCAGGGCGCGGCCGTTGGGCATGACGACGATCATCGGCAGCGCCTTGCCGTCGGCGATCAGGTTGTCGAGGATGGCTTGGGCATGCACGTAGCCGCGCCACTCGTCGTGGTTGCCGGCGATGCCGTGCAGCAGGTACAGCACCGGGTAGCGCCGCTGCGCGGTGTAGCCGGCCGGCAGGTAGACGTTGGCCTTGCGCCGCGTGCCGGTGATGCCGGAGTCGTAGCTGAACTCCTCGATCCGGCCCTGCGCCACGCCGGCCCGCGGCTGGTCGAAGCCGGCCGGCGCGGCGGCAAAGGACCGCGCGTCGTCGGCCGCCAGCACCACCGGCTGTACCGGGCGCGGCTGATTGAGCAGGCGTTCGATGTCGGGCCGCATCGCGGCCGCCCAGATCCGGTATCCCTGCTCCGACAGATGCAGGAAGTCCGGCTGGTTGACGGCCGACAGCGTGCCGTCGGCGCCGATGAAGTGCGCGCCGTAATCGTGGAAGTAGACGTGCTGGCCGTCGTCCAGCGTCGCCACCATCTTGTCGAGCGCGACGATGCGCTGGCGCACCGGCTCATCGGGTTTGGCGCCGGCCGGCAGCACGGCGTTGAGCAGGATGCGAGCGGCCGGATACTGCGCGCGCAGCCGGCCGACCACGGCGCGGATGCCGTCGAACACCTGCTCCGGCGTTTCGCCACACAGATTGAAGTTGTTCACGCCGATCAGCAGCACCACCAGCCTGGGCTGCAGGCGCGCGATGGCCGGGTCCTGCAGGCGCCACAGCACGTTGCCGGTATGGTCGCCGCCGATGCCGAAGTTGGCCGCCTTGAGCTGGCCGAAATTGGCGTCCCACACCGGCATCGGCCACATCTCGGTGAGCGAATCGCCGAGGAACATCACGTCGACCCCGCCCTCGGCGGCGCGCGCGACCTGCTCCGCGTGCATGCCGCGCCAGCGCGCGATCGACATCCACGGGTAGTCGACCACGCGCGGCGCCGCGGTCAGGGCGCACGGCGGCGGGGCCGCGACGGCGGGCGCATCGGCGGCGATCGCGCCATGAACGGTCAGGGCGGTCATCAACAACAGGGCCAGGCGGCTGGACATACAGGTCATCCTTTTTCATTTCGATCGGTTGCAGCGATTTTGCAACCCGCGCCGCCCGGTATCAATTATGAAATTCATCAACCTGCACAGTGATTCTTGACAACCGCGCCCCAGCGGCAAAGATCCCCTGCACAATAAGCGCCAGCAACTTCCCGCTCCAGCTGGGCACGACGGACAGCGACTTCCGCGCGACTGTCCGCATTTGAGACTTAACGCATTTGAGACTTAATTTTCATACCGACTTCCTCATGAACACTTTTTCGGCACTAGATACCATCGTTTTTCTCGTCTACTTCATCATCGTCGCGGGCTACGGCCTGTGGGTGTACCGGCGCAAGCAGGCCGGCTCGGGCAAGGCCTCGCATGACTACTTCCTGGCGGAGGGCTCGCTGACCTGGTGGGCCATCGGCGCCTCGCTGATCGCCTCCAACATCTCGGCCGAACAGTTCATCGGCATGAGCGGCTCCGGCTTCCGCATCGGCATGGCCGTCGCCGTCTACGAGCTGATGGCCGCCGCCACGCTGGTGATCGTGGCCGTGTTCTTCATGCCGGTTTATTTGAAGAACCGCATCTACACCATGCCGCAGTTCCTCGAACAGCGCTACGGCAAGGCGGTCGCCACCACGATGGCGCTGTTCTGGCTGGGCCTGTACGTGGTGGTCAACCTGACGTCCATCCTCTACCTGGGCGCGCTGGCCATCAGCAGCCTGTCGGGCATTGCCCTGCTGCCGTGCATGCTGTTCCTGGCGGTGTTCGCGGCCATCATCACGCTGGGCGGCATGAAGGTGATCGGCTACACCGACGTGGTGCAGGTCACCTGCCTGGTGGTCGGCGGCCTGGTCACGACCTGGCTGGCGCTCGACATGGTGGCGGCGCTGGGCAGCAAGCATGGCGCGCTGCAAGGCTTCTCCGAGCTGTACAACCACGCCCGCGGCCACTTCGACATGGTGCTCAAGCGCGACAACCCGAACTATATGGACCTGCCGGGCCTGTCGGTGCTGCTGGGCGGCATGTGGATCGTCAACCTGAACTACTGGGGCTGCAACCAGTACATCACCCAGCGCGCGCTGGGCGCCGACCTGCCGACCGCGCGCAAGGGCCTGCTGTTCGCGGCCTTCCTCAAGCTGCTGATGCCGGTGATCGTGGTGTTGCCTGGCATCGCCGCGTATGCGCTCGACAAGTCCGGCGCGCTGGGCGACGCCATGAAAGTCGGCGGCGAAGTCAATCCCGACCGCGCCTACCCTATTCTGCTGGGCCTGCTGCCATCGGGCTTGAAGGGCATCGCCTTCGCCGCGCTGACCGCCGCCGTAGTCGCTTCGCTGGCCGGCAAGGCCAACAGCATCGCCACCATCTTCACGCTCGACATCTACAGCAAACTGTTCAACAAGACCACCAGCGAACAACGCATGGTGTGGATAGGCCGCGTCAGCGTGGTGGTGGCGATGGCGCTGGCCGTGCTGATCGCGCCGATGCTGGGCATCGACAAGAAAGGCGGCTTCCAGTACATCCAGGAATACACCGGCTTTGTCTCGCCCGGCATCCTGGCCATGTTCCTGCTGGGTTTCTTCTGGAAGAAAACCACGTCCGGCGCGGCCATGTTCGCCACGCTGGGCGGCCTGGCCGGCTCCATCCTGCTGAAGTTCCTGCCGACGATGATGGACCTGTCGTTCCTGGCATCGATCGGCTTCTCCAAGGACAACGGCAGCGGCGTGTACGAGATTCCCTTCCTCGACCGCATGTTCATCGTGTTCTGGTTCGTGGTGGCCGGCATGGTCGTGATCAGCAAGATGGCCGAAGCGCGGCGCGCCGCCAACACCCGCCACCTGCATGTCGACCACAACCTGTTCCGCGTCGACGGCGCCTTCGCCTTCGGCTCGGCCGTGATCTGCGTGCTGCTGGCCACGATCTACACGGCCTGGTGGTAAGCCATATCTGAAAGGAGGTGCCAGCCCAGTCTATGCAATGCCGGTTCTTGAACACAAACATAACACTTAACGATAAGGAGATATGTCTTGAGAACAAATACCATCCTGAGCACCTTCCTTCTGGCGCTGGCCGCAACTGGTTGTGGCGGCGGCGCCTCGGACAACGTCGGCGGCGGCGACAAGCAAGCCGCCCTCATGCGCATGGGCGGCAGGCCGGCCGCCACCTACCCCAGCTACAACACCAGCCCGCAACCCGCCGACCTCAGCGGCATGAGCAGCGACGCGGTCACGCTCTCCACGCGGATCAAGGCCGGCTATAACATCGGCAATACGCTGGAAGCGATCGGCGGCGAGACCAACTGGGGCAATCCCGCGATCTCGCTGCAGCAGATCCAGCTGATCAAACAAAGCGGCTTCACCGCCGTGCGCCTGCCCACCTCCTGGGACCAGTACGCCAACCAGAGCACGGGCAAGATCAGCGACGCCTGGCTGGCCCGCGTCAAGCAGGTGGTGCAGTATTGCGTCGACAACGGCCTGTATGTCATCGTCAACATCCATTGGGACGGAGGCTGGCTCGACAACAACATCAACGCCTCCGCGCAAGCCTCGGTGAACGCCAAGCAGAAGGCCTACTGGGAACAGATCGCCACCGCCCTGCGCGGCTTCGACGAGCATCTGCTGCTCGCCAGCGCCAACGAACCGCCTGCCGGCGACGCCACGCAGATGGCCATCCTGCTGTCCTACCACCAGACCTTCATCAACGCGGTGCGCTCGACCGGCGGCAGGAACGCTTACCGGACGCTGGTGGTGCAAGGGCCGAAGACGGACATCGACACCACCTACAACCTGATGAACACCATGCCCAGCGACAGCGTGCAGCGCCGCCTGATGGCGGAGGTCCACTACTACACGCCCTACCAGTTCACGCTGATGGACGCCGACCAGAGCTGGGGCAACCAGTTCTTCTACTGGGGCGGCGCCTACCACTCGACCACCGACACGGCCCACAATGCCAACTGGGGCGAGGAAACCGACCTGAACGCCTACTACGCCAAGATGCGGCAAAAGTTCGTCAATCAGGGCATACCGGTGGTCATCGGCGAGTTCGGAGCGATGCGGCGCAGCGGCCTGTCCGGCAACGCCAATCTGCAGCTGCACCTGAACTCGCGCGCGTACTTCCTCAACTATGCCAGCCGGCAAGCGGTAGCCAACGGCATGCTGCCGTTCTACTGGGACAATGGGGCGACGGGCAACAACGGCTGGGCGATCTTCAATCGCTGGACCAACACCGTGGTGGACCAGCAAGCGCTCGATGCGTTGATCCGCGGCGGCAACGGGCTCGGTCTCTGATCCGGTAGCGAATTTCAGCTGTCGTCTTGACTCTTTTTGTAATTGCGCGCGAGATTTCCCATCAGCAAAATACAGTTCAACCTGGCCATGCGCGTGCCGACGCGCGGGTCAGGGCTGATCAATCAAGCGACGCGCTGTCCGCGTCCCTATCAAAGCGAGCAAGCCATGCAATCCCAGAAGCAGTCGGAAAACCTGAAGTCCCGCGCCCTTTATACGGCCGGCCTGTTGACCCTGGCGCTGGCGGCGGGCTGCGGAGGCGGTGGCGGCGGTAGCGCCAGCGCGCCGGCCACCCCGGCGCCAACCGCCCCGCCACCCGTGGCCCCGCCGCCGGCCACGCCGCCGACCGAGGCGCCGCCGGTGACGCCGCCGCCCACCAATCCGGCGGGCGGCGGCTACAGCTGGTCGTCCACGCTGTTCGGCGCCGGCGGCTATATCACCGGCACCGTCTACCATCCGACGGTGCCGGGCCTGGTCTACATCCGCACCGACGTGGGCGGCGTCTACCGCCGCGATCCGGGCTCGGCCACCTGGATTCCCCTCAACGACGACCTGAGCCGCGACGACAACCAGCTGGCCGGCGGTGAATCGCTGGCGCTCGACCCCAACGATGGGCAGAAAGTCTACGTCGCCGCCGGCATGTACCTGCCGTCGTGGGGACGCAATGCGGCCATCCTGCGCTCCAGCGACCGCGGCGCCACCTGGTCGCGCACCGAACTGCCGATCCGCCTCGGCGGCAACGCCGACGGCCGCGGCACCGGCGAGCGCCTGCAGGTCGACCCGAACCAGGGCGCGATCCTGTTCCTCGGCACCAACCAGGATGGTCTGTACAAATCGACCGACTCCGGCGTCAGCTGGTCGCAGGTGGCCGGCTTCCCGGCCACGGCCGGCAGCACCTTCGTGCTGTTCGACAAATCGAGCGGCACGCCGGGCGCGGCCAGCAAGACCATTTATGTCGGCGTGGCGTCCACCACCGGCAACGCGCTGTACCGCTCCGGCGACGGCGGCGCCAGCTGGGCGCCCGTGTCCGGCGGGCCGGCCGGCCTGATGCCGCTGCAGGGCGCGCTCGACGGCGCCGGCCATCTGCTGCTCACCTACGGCAACGCGCTCGGCCCCAACGGCGTCTCCACCGGCGCGGTCTACCAGCTGACGCTGGCCGGCAATCGCTGGACCGACATCACCCCGGCCGCGCCGACCGCTTCCTGGCAGTTCGGCTACGGCGGGCTGGCCGTGGACGCCCGCAACCCCAACACCATCGTGGTCTCGACCATCGACCGCTGGTCGACCGGCGACGACCTGTACAAATCGACCGACGGCGGCGCCAGCTGGACCGGCCTGAACGCCCGCAGCACCCACGCGGCGCCGAACCAACCATGGCTGACCGCCTACTACGGCGGCTCGCTGGCTGGCAAGATGGGCCATTGGATCACCGACGTCGACATCGATCCCTTCAATGCCGACCACATCATCTACAACACCGGCTACGGCCTATGGGAAAGCAACAACCTGGGCGCCGCCAGCGTGGCCTGGTCGTTCAACGTCGGCGGCATCGAGGAATCGGGACTGTATGCGCCGCTGGTGTCGCCCGCTACCGGCGCCCACCTGTTCACGGCGCTCGGCGACGTCGCCGGCGCCCGCTACGACGCCGGCTTCGGCAGCGTCGGCGGCTACTACAGCACCCCCAACTCGTCGAACTACGGCGTCGACGTGGCCGCGCTCAACACCAACGTGGTGGTGCGCACCGTCGCCGCCGGCAATAAGGCCATGATCTCGCAGGACAACGGCGTCACGTGGGCGCAGGTGGCCGGCAGCCCGGTTGCGGCCAACTCCGACGCCGGCCGCATCGCCGTGTCCGCCAGCGGCGGCGCGCTGCTGTGGGTGCCGGGCGGACAGAGCGCCTACTACTCCACCAACGGCGGCGCCAGCTGGACGGCGTCGAGCGGCTATCCGGTCACCGGCGCGGTCACTTCCGGCAGCTATTTCACGCCGGTGGCCGACCAGGTGGCCAACGGCTACTTCTACACCTACGACCACGCCGCCGGCGTGATCCGGGAAAGCGCCAACAACGGCCAGAGCTTCGCGCCCATCTATTCGGGCCTGGACGTGCTGCCGTCCTACGCCACGCAAAGCCAGCTGGCGTCGGTGCCCGGCTCGGTGCGCCGCGACCTGTGGCTGGCCACGCCGAACGGGCTGTGGCACATCAACGGCGCCGGCGCCACCCCGGTGAAGATCGCCGGCGTGCAGGCCGCCTCCGGGGTCGGCTTCGGCAAGGCCGCGGCCGGCGCCAGCTATCCGGCCGTCTACGTCTCCGCCAAGGTCAACAATGTCTGGGGCGTGTATCAGTCCATCGACGGCGGCGCCGGCTGGAAGCGGCTCAATGACGACCGCCACCAGTGGGCCGGGGTCACCTACGTCACCGGCGATATGCGGGTCTACGGCCGGGTGTACGTCGGCGCCCTGCGCGGCGGCGTGCTGGTCGGCGAGCCGCAGTAGCGGCGGCCCGGCCCTTAGCCGACGGCCGTGCGCAGTTCCGGCCCGTCGAACAGACGGTCCCGGTAGGCGCGCGGCGTGCAGCCCAGCTCACGCTTGAACACCAGGTGCATATACTGGGTCGAGCCGAAGCCGCAGCCCAGCGCGACGTCGGCGATGCTGCGCTCGCCGCTGTCCAGGCCGGCCTTGGCGGCGTCCAGCTTGCAGCGCAGCACGACGTCGTGCACGCTGCAGCCCAGCTCCTGGCGGAAGTAGGCTTCCAGCGACGAGCGCGACACCCCCAGGTGCATGGCCACCTGGTGGCTCTTCAGGCTTTCGCAGGAGTGCTGGCGGATGTAGTGGCAGGCCCGCATCACCAGCGGGTGACCGGCCGGCTGGTGCAGGCTGGAGGCGAGCGCGTTGACGCCGGCCGGCGGCACCAGCACCGGCGTGTTCGGCACCCGCACCCGATGCAGTTTCTGGCTCAGCAGGTGGGCCGCGGTGCGCCCCATCTCGCGCGCGCCGTGCATGACCGAGCTCAGCGGGATGGGCGTGAGCAGGCGCACCAGCGGGTCGTTGTCGATGCCGATCAGCGCCACCTCGCCCGGCACCGCGATGCCGGCCATGCTGCAGGCCTGCAGCAGCTGGCGCGCGCGGGCGTCGGTCACGGCGATGATGCCGACCGGCTTGGGCAGGCTGCGCAGCCACTCGACCTGGCCCTCAAGCGCCTCGTCCCAGGAACAGGGATTGGTGACGCAGCCGCGGAAGATCTCGGCCTCGCTGCGGTCGTTCCACATCAGGCGGCGGAACGCATGTTCACGCTCCTGCGCCCAGCGGTTCGCGCTGGCTTCGGGCAGGCTGAACATCGCGAAACGCTGCAGGCCGGCGTCGATCAGATGCTCGCGCGCCTGCTTGACCAGCTGGAAATTGTCGGTGGCCACATAGGGCACGCCGGGCGGATACTGGTCTTCGGCGGCATACGAGCCGCCCACCGCCACCACCGGCAACTGGCAGTCGGCCAGCGCCGCCGCCACGCCGGGATCGTCGAAATCGGCGATGATGCCATCCCCCTGCCAGCTGCCGATGCCGGCCAGCCGCAGGCAAAAGTCTTCCTCCAGGAAGACTTCCCAGGCCACGCGGGTGCTGCCCAGGTAGTCGGCGATCCCCGCGAGTATCTCGCGATCGAAAGTTTTGTTGGCGTTGAACAGCAGTGCAATCCGGTATGTTTTGGTGGCGCCCATCACGTGGACGCCGGCTTGCGGCGCGGCAGCGCGCGCGTTGGTATCTTGCTCATCGTCTCCTCCTGGTCGTTATTTTTCTACCCTCTCGGCTATGCCGGAGCGTTCCGTAGAGAATAGAAACTCCCGCACGGCGGGAGCTAACGTTCAGACTGAAATTGCTAGCAAAACGGGGGGATTTGTAGGAATGATGACGATAGTGTTAGGGTTCGACGGCAGGACAGGCGCTGCGGAAGGCCTTGGGTGTGCAACCGTACTCCTCCTTGAACAGCTTATTGAAATAGGAAACATTGCCATAGCCGACGGAATAGGCGATTTCCGCCACCGTCGCCGTGTCCTTTTCGGCCAGCAGCCGCGCCGCCTCGGTCAGCCGCAGCTTGTTCAAATAGCCACTGAAAGTGTAGCCAAATTCGGCTTTCAGGATGTCGTACACCTTGTTGCGGTTGACGCCGGTTTCCTCGACCACCCGCTCCAGGTCCAGTTCCGCGTCGGCGTAGCGGCTGGCGATGAATTGCAGGATCGCCATCTTTTCCTTGTCGCGATGCGGCTCCAGCGAAAGTTGCTGATATGCGACGAACGGCATATCCTTTTGCAGCTTGCCTTTGACGTCGTCGACCAGGGCCTGCGCGTGTTGCCTGAAAAACCATACGCCAAAGCCGCTCCAGACGACGATCAACAACACCCCAAACAGCACCAGGTAGCCGCGGTTGCGGCCTTTCAGATTCAGCTCGCGGATCTCCACCTCCACCGTGACCTCGCGCGGACTCTGCTGCGTGCTGCCGATGTCGATTTTGGGCACCTTGTCCAGCTTGTACGACAGGCGCGACAAAGCCTGTTGCGTCATCAAAAACCACCATTGCGGCGTTTCCAGCCGCGTCAGGTCCAGCTCGACGCGCGATTCGTTCTCGTCGCAGGAAAAATAGGACATGGGTGCGCGGTAGCCCATAAACTCCGGCTGGTCGGACCGCCGGCCGACAAAGGTCGGAACGCTGAGCGCCAGCGTATTGGCCTGCGAACATTTCACCAGCAGCGAAATCGACGAATAACGCGACAGATCGATCTGGATCGCCTGCCCCTTGCGGTCGGTGAAATGCAGTTCGGCGCCGGCGAAGCCCTCATCCGTCCTGGCGATGCGGAAGTCGAAGCGCAGCCGTTGCTGGGCTTCATACAAGTGCAGGCTGGCCTTGCCGCCGGGGCGGGTGTCCCAGCTTTGTTCGCCACGCCAGGCCAGCGCGCTGTCGGCGGCTGGCAGCAGGGATACTTGCAAATAGCTCTGTTTGACGCAAATGTAGCCGAGCACTACGCACACGGCGATAAGACCAAAGCACACGACGAGTGCTTTTTTATAAAATTCATGCATGGAAAGCCTGGATCAGAGAAGATGACTGTCGCGTACGGAACGCTGGCTGCCAGTACGCGATGTTACCCGCCCAATGATCATCTGGCAATGCGAGCGCGGCTGGATGGCCGCGGCAAAAAAAACGGGCGGCCGAAGCCGCCCGAAACACTACCGGAGAGGTAGTTGGAGAGCATAGAAACGGGGACCGCCAGGCGTACCCGGCACTGCAGCGCCGCCTCGCAGTCCTTGGGGTACATTGTGGGATCGCGGTCCTCGCGCGGCAATTGTCAAAACCATCAACGCCGGCCCGAAATTGCGCAGCCCCCGGAAGCCAACCATAAATCATTGACTCGCTTGGCAATTTTCATAATTGCGCGGCCGTGCCGTCAGTCTCCACAATGGCTTGCTAACCATTACGGAGACCTCAGATGCTGAAACGAACACTGCTCTCGCTGGCCCTGTGCGCGGCCACTTGCGCGCAAGCCGCCGCGCCACCACCCTTCCCCACCATCCTGTACGGCACCGCCTACTACCACGAGTACATGCCCTACGAGCGGCTGGACAAGGACGTGCAGATGATGAAGGAGGCCGGCTTCAACGTGGTGCGCCTGGGCGAATCGACGTGGAGCTTGTGGGAGCCGGAGGACGGCCGCTTCGAGTACGCCTGGATGGACCGCGTGATCGACGCCATGGGCAAGGCCGGCATCAAGGTCATCATGGGCACGCCGACCTATTCGATCCCGGCCTGGATGGCCAGGCAGAACCCGGAAATCCTGGCCCGCAAGTTCAACGGCGTGCAGAACACCTACGGCATGCGCCAGAACATGAACACCGACTCGGCGGCCTACCGCTTCTACGCCGAACGCCTGATCCGCAAGATCGCCGCGCGCTACAAGGACAACCCGAACGTCATCGGCTGGCAGGTGGACAACGAGACCGGCAGCTACGGCGCCGCCAACGACGACGTCTTCATCCGCTTCCAGCACTATCTGGAAAAGAAATTCGGCACGCCGGAAAACCTCAGCAAGGCCTGGTTCCTGAACTACTGGGGCCAGGACCTGCACAGCTGGACCGACCTGCCGCGTCCGGACGGCGCCCAGAGCACCGGCTACAAGCTGGAATGGTCGCGCTGGGGCCAGATGCGCGTCACCGACTTCCTCACTTGGCAGGCCGGGCTGATCCGCGAATGCGCCTCGCCGCGCCAGTTCGTCACGCATGACTTCGCCGGCTCCATGCACAGCGACGTCAACGAGGTGGACGTCGCGCGCGCGCTCGACACGCCGGCCGTCAACATCTACCACTGGGGCCAGCGCGAGTACTACAACGGCGCCGAGCAGACGCTGCAGGCGGACTTCACCCGCTCGCTCAAGCGCGGCAACTTCCTGGTGACCGAGACCAACGCCCAGACCACCGACTGGTCCTCGTCCTTCCAGTACCCGCCGTACGACGGCCAGTTCCGCGAGGACGTCTACACCCACCTGTCGAACGGCGCCAACATGGTCGAGTACTGGCATTGGGCGTCGATCCACGCCAACCAGGAAACCTACTGGAAAGGCGTGCTGTCGCACGACCTGGAGCCGAACCGCGCCTACGCCGAGATGAGCCGCACCGGCCGCGAGCTGCAAAAGATCGGCCCGCGCCTGGTCAACCTGAAGCTGCACAACGACGTCGCCATCCTGTGGAGCCGCGATTCGCTCAACGCGCTCAACGACATGCCCTACGCCAAGGACAACCAGTGGGGCGGCGGCGGCACCAAGGCCGACTACGGCGGACAGGTGCGCCAGATGCACCGCGCGCTGTACGACCTGAACGTCGGCAGCGATTTCGTGTTTGCGGATACGCAGGACTTCTCGTCCTACAAGCTGCTGATCGTGCCGTCGCTGTACGTGGCGGATGACGCGCTGCTCAAGCGCATCTCCGACTACGTCCGCAAGGGCGGCCGGGTGGTGATGACCTTCAAGAGCGGCTTCACCAACGAGAACGCCGCCGTGCGCTGGACCATGGCGCCGGGGCCGTTGCGCGAGGCGCTCGGCTTCCACTACCAGGAATTCTCCAACCTGGCCCAGCCGCTGACCTTGAAAGGCGATCCCTTCCAGGCCGGCGCGGACAACAAGGTGCAGCACTGGGCCGAGTTCCTACAGCTGGACACGGCCAAGGCGCTGGCGTGGTACGACCATCCGTTCTTCGGCCGCTGGCCCGCGATCACGGCCAACCAGTACGGCGCCGGCAAGGTGGTCTACGAGGGCACCTATCTGTCGGACAAGCTGCAGAAGGCGGTGTTGCAGTCGTCGCTGCAGGAGCTGGGGATGCTGGCGCCGGAGCGGCAATTGCCGGCCAGCGTGCATGAGCGCTCCGGCGTCAACGGTTACGGCCATGCGCTGCGCTACTACTTCAACTATTCCGGCGCGGCGGTCAACTTCAGCTACCGCCACCAGGCCGGCGTCGAGCTGCTGAGCTCGCGCCGCGTGAAGCCGGACGAGGCGCTGACGCTGGGTCCGTGGGAACTGGCCATCGTCGAAGAAGACGGCCAGTCCAAATAAGCAGAAGCAGCCCCGCGCGAACGCGGGGCTGTTCATCACGCCTTGTTGCGGCGCTTCATGCAGGCCAGCAGGCCCAGGCCGGCGGCCAGCATCGCATAGGTGGCCGGTTCCGGCACGGCGCTGACGTCGATGTTGTCGAGCTGGTTGTAGGCGCCCGAGCTCAGGCGCAACTCGCTGATGCCGTTCTGCGCCGTGTTCCAGCTCCCCTCGCCTTCCAGCACACCGATCTGCTTGCCATCGGCCGACAGCGTGCTGCCTTCAAGGTAATAGTCAAAGCCGGCCAGGTTGAAGCGGCCGCCGCCCACCCGGGTCAGCGTGACGTAGGTATCCGCGCCGTTTTCCAGGCCGTCGTGCCAGTTGTAGGTCTGCGGCTCGAACGTGCCGTCGCCGATATGGGCCTCCCCCGCCGCCGCATTGGGCGCGTTCAGCGTCAGCAGGAAGCCGGCCTCCTCATAGCTCAGGTTGTTGCCGCTGTAGTGCATGGTGGCCGGCAGCTCGCCGGTGTTGCCGTACATGACCAGCTCGGCCATGCCGCCGAAGCCCAGCACGGCGGCGCCGGCGCTGCCGGCCAGCGCGCTCAGGCCCATGCCCAGCACCAGGGCCCCGACCAGCTTGTTTAATTTCATACCATTCATTTGATTCTCCAGATTGGGTAGGTTTTAGTAGCTGAACAGGACGCCGCGGCCGTGGCCGCTAAGATACAGACGCCCAGGCACGTTCTGGTCGGCCGCCAGCGTGCCGGCGCCGCCGAACTGGTGCTTGTCATCGTTGAAGCGAGTCCAGCTAAGGCCGCCGTCGTCGGAGCGGTGCACGCCCGACACGCCGTTGATCACGCCGACCACGTACACCGAAGCCGAGTACTTGGCGCCGATCGGCGCCTTGCCCAGCGCGATCGAGGTGGCGCCGTACACGTCCGGCTGGAACGACGACTGTCCCCAGATCGGCGCCGCCGCGCTCAGCTTGGTCCAGGTCGCGCCGGAATCGAGCGAGTGCAGGATGCCCTTGCCGTCCGCCACCCAGATATCGCCCTCAGCGTTCGGGTTGACCGCGATCGACGTCGCGTAGAAATCGGCGGTCCACGAATTGGCCGCGAACGTGCTGCTCTCGGTGAAGGTGTGGCCGCCGTCGGTCGAGGTGTAGAAATGCGCCGTCTCCGACCATTGCGCCCACCACGCGCCGCCGGCGTTGTAGGCATACACCTTGTTCGGATTCTTGCGGTCGGCCGCCAGGTGGTAGGCGCGGTCGATGCCCACATGATTCAGCGCCGGCAGATTGGTGTAGATCCAGGTCGCGCCGTTGTCGGTCGTATAGGCCGGCGCCGCATGGGACGGCGCCCAGACCACGTTGTTCAGCTTGGTGACGGCCAGGTTGCCGGCGCCGCTTTCGTTGGCCAACGCCTCCGGATGGTTGGTCGGGAACGCCTTCCAGCTCACGCCGGAATCGGCGGAATAGGCGCCGGCCACGGTGCTGTTCCACACATGGTTGCCGGTGGTTGCCATGTAAGCTGGATTGGACCAGGCCATGTCCGAACTGAAGGTGCTGTTGAACATGCCCCACGCGCCGCGCGTGGGCGACTTGAGCAGTTCCGTCTGGACCGCGGTGCCGACGTCGCCGGCGCTGCGCAGCAAGGTGTAGCTGGCGCCCGGCGGCGGCGCCATCAGCGCGTTGGTCACCACTTCCTCGATACCCTCGGAGGCATTGGTCCAGGTCGGCTTAGCCGCCGAGGCGTTGCGGGTTTCCCACACGCCGCCGCCGTGCACATGCAGGATGTGCTCGGGATTGTTCGGGTCGATCTCGACGTCGTCGATCCAGCCCGAGAAGCCGTTACTGGCGGGCAGGTGCGGCGCGGTCGAGGCGATCTCGCGCCAGCTCAGGCCGGCGTCGTCCGACAGCTGCACTACCGGCTGGCCGTCGTAGTTGCCCCAGGAGTTGGTCACGCCCAGTGCGATACGGGTGCTGGCGCCGGTGCCGGACACCGACAGGCCGCCCATGCCGAAGTTGACCCACTGCTGGGCATCGTACTTCTTCAGCAGGGTCCAGTGGACGCCGTCGAATTTGTACAGCCGCGACGGGCCGCCGGCGCCGGGGCCGGTGTCCTTGGTGAAGGCCACGTACATCATGCCATCCTTGTTGCGCACCATGTGCGGCACGTAGAAGCCGGCCACGTCGGCGGGGGTGGCGATGCCGTTCCAGGTCGCGCCGCCGTCGGTGGTCTTGTACATGCTGAAGCTCAGGCCCGCCACCGCCGCATAGTCCGGCGCGACGGCGGTGTAGATGGTCTGGGTGGCGCTGCCGCTGCCTTTGGTGTCAGTGTCGAAGATCACCTGCTCGAAGCCGACCACGCCGCTCCAGAAGACCGCGTTGATTTCATCCTTGGTCATATTGTGCGTGGCCAGCGACGCCAGCTGCTTCCAGGTCTGGCCGTAGTCGCTGCTCTTCCACATGCCGTTGGCGCGGGTGGCGTAGAACAGGATAGACGGCTGGTTCGGGTCCACCATCAGGCGCTCGCCGACGGCGCGGCCCTGGTTGTTGGCGCCCGCCGAGAACGGCAGGTCGACGTGTTGCCAGTTGTCGCCGCGGTCAGCGGAAATGTACAGGCGCGCATCGGGCTTTTCCGTCAGATACAGGCCGGCGCTCATGTAGACGCGCTTGTCGTCGTTCGGGTCGAGCGCCATGGTTTCGGTGCCGTGGTAGATGCCCTCGGCGGCGCTGAAGCCGTCGGTGATCGCTACCCAGGCCTTGGTGGCGGCGTCCCAGCGGTAGGCGCCGCCGACGTCGGTGCGGGCGTACAGCACGTCCGGGCTGGTCGGATGATAGACCAGGCCGGGGACGTAGCCGCCGCCGCCGAACTTCACGCTGGCCCAGCGGGTTGGCGCCGGCGCCCTGGCGGCGCCGCCCATCGTCAGGCGGGCCGCCGTCTGGTCTGCTTTGCCGCCGCTGCTGTCGCTGCCGCCGCAGCCTGCCAGCATGGCTGCCAGCAGGCCGGCCACGGCCGCGATGTGTCTCGTCTTCATATTTTTTTAACTCCAGGAAAAGTGGTGGAACAATGAACTACAGACGCCTAGCCGACCAGCTTGCGCACATAGTGCGTATGGTCGGGCATGGCGTCGACGGTCTGCGCGATGGTCTGGCGCAGCTGATAGAAATGCGCGTGCAATTTGCGCAAGTCCATAAGGTTGATGAGCGGGTCGTCGGTCTTAGGCACGATGCCCAGTCCCGCCATGATCGAAACGTGCGACGACACATGGAATCCCTGCGCGTCGTAGATGGCGACCCGCCCGGTTTCGCGGAACAGCTCGATCTGGTGCCTGAGCGTGTCCGGGATCGCCATGTTGGCGCAATAGCGCCAGAACTCGGAATCGCCGCGCTCGGTCACCTTGTAGTGCAGCACGATGAAGTCGCGCACGCTCTCGTAGCGGTAGGCGACCAGGCGGTTGAACTCGTCGGCCAGCTCGGGGCGGAAGTCGCGGTCGGGGAAATTCTCCAGCAGCCAGCTGACCGAGTTTTCGATGATGTTGATGCTGGTCGATTCCAGCGGCTCCAGAAACCCGCTCGACAGGCCGATGGCGACGCAATTCTTGATCCAGGACTTGCGGCGGCGGCCGGTGGTGAAGCGCAGCTGGCGCGGCTCGTCGAGCGCACGGCCGTCCAGGCCGTCGAGCAGCACGCGCGACGCTTCGGCGTCGCTGGTGAAGCCGTTGCAGTAGACATGGCCGTTGCCGGTGCGGTGCTGCAGCGGAATGCGCCAGGTCCAGCCGGCGCTCTTGGCGGCCGAGACGGTGTAGGGCGTGAGCCGTTCGACGCTCTCGCACGGCACGGCCTGTGCGCTGTTACACGGCAGCATGGCGCTCCAGTCGTCGTAGCCGGCCTGGTAGACGCCTTCGATCAGCAGCCCGCGGAAGCCCGAGCAATCGACGAACAGGTCGCCCTCGGCCCGGCGGCCGTCGCGCAGCTTGACGGCGACGATGTTGCCGCTCTCCGGATGCTGTTCGACCCCGGTGATCATGCCTTCGATGCGCGCCACGCCGCGCTGCATCGCATAGTCGCGCAAGTAGGCGGCATACAGGCCGGCGTCGAAATGGAAGGCGTAGGAATACGCATTGGTGGGCCCCGGCTGCGCGCCGTGCGGCGGCGTGAAGCGCTGCTGGCGCGCCATCACGCTGGCCACCGACCAGTCCTCGTAGGAAGGCATGTCGTGGAACTCGCGCGCCAGCCGCTGCCAGTACTGGTAGGCGGAACGGTATTCGATGGCCGGCACGAAATCGCCGAAGCCGTGGAAGAAACGGTTGCCGACATGGCCCCAGTCCTGGAACTCGATGCCGAGCTTGAAGGTCGCCTTGGTCTTCAGCACGAAGTCGACCGGGTCCAGGCCGAGCGCCTGATTGTAGTTGCGGATGGTGGGCAGCGTCGCCTCGCCGACGCCGACGGTGCCGATGTCCGGCGACTCGACCACCACGATTTCGCAGGCGTGGCCCAGCTTGAGCGCCAGCGGCGCGGCGGTCATCCAGCCGGCAGTACCCCCGCCGACGATGACGATTTTCCGGATAGCTTTATCGGACATGTCTGTCTCCTTGTAATTATTTTTCCCGGCAGTTCAATAACTGCCCATCCTGACCTTCAGCGTCACCGGCTGTCCGGTGAAGTTGAGGCCGTGGTCGGTCTGGTCGCCGTTCCAGTTGCGCTCCATGACCCACTGGCCCTGCGCGTCGAAATGCCCTTCCTCGACGCGGGCATACAGATACGGTTTGCCGGCGTTGGCGCCGGTGGCTTCAAGCTGGACCCGCAGGTGCTGGCCGAACAGCACAAACTCGTTGTCGCCGATCTGCGCCACCGCCAAACCGCCCGACGGTGCTTCGGTTCCCACCGGCGAGTCGGTGATGCGGGCAGGATCGGGCTGGCCGCCAAATTGCCACTCGCGGAACGAAGCCTTGATATTCCAACCCTTGAAATTCAGGCTCTGCGGCGTGCGCGCCTCGGTTTCGGCCAGGCCGTCGGTGCGCCCTTCCAGCGCCCAGCGCGCCCACTGCCCGGCCATCGGACGGAAGGCCTGGTAGATCTTTCCGAAGGGCTCGGCCATGGTCTTGTCCTTCAGCTTGGAGCCCAGCGGATAGTTGCTGTAGTCGGCATAGTCGACGCCGAACGGCGCCACGCCGATCGCGCCGCGCCCCAGGATCTGGAACACATAGCGCGCGTACAGCTGCGCGTTGCCCATCTCCGGCACGAACAGCGGATTGTCGCGGCGCTTGAACTGTTCCAGCGTGGCCGCCACCTTGTTCGATTCGGGCAGGTAGATGTCCGGGCCGACCACGTCGATATGCGGTGCGGCGGCCTTGTAGATGTCGATCACGTCATGGCCCGGACCGCCGCTGACAAAATTGTTTTGCCACGGCGCCATCGGCTCGATCGGATCGCGCAGCGCGCTGTTGACCGACATTGGCAGGTCGTACACCGCGCGCCCTGCCCTGGCCACTTGCTCGATATGGCTGGCGATCGCATAGGCATGGAAATACTCGTCGGCATACGGGCCATACACTTCCGTCCAGCTGCCGCTGGCGGCACCCGGCACCGGCGACTTTTTGCGCGCCAGCACCGCCGCCGGCACCGGCTGGCGGAACGCCGCCTCGGCCTTGGTGCTGAAGTCGCGCACCGTGCCGTAGGTGCCGACCTCGTTTTCGACCTGCATCATGATGACGGTGTGCTGCGCCGCGTCGATCCGCTTCAGGTGGCCCATCAGGGCGACGAAAGCCCTGGTATCGGCCTTGACCGTCTGCTCGCCCAGCGGCGACAGGCAGTAGCTGTTCTTGCCGTCCTTGCCGACCATGCGCGGGAAGCGTTGGTTGTCGAACTTGACCCACTCAGGCGTGTAAGCCGGCCCGGTGTTCTTCCAGCTGCCGAACCACAGCAGCACCAGCCGCACCTGGTTCTGGCGCGCCTGGGCCACCAGCGTGTCGATGTAGCTGAAATCGAACTTGCCTTCGACCGGCTCGATCTGCTCCCACGCCACCGGTATCTCCAGCGTGTTGGCATGGGCATCCTTGACGGCGGCCCAGACCTTGCCGAGCGCGGCCGGATAGTTGCTGGAATTGTGCGCCTGCACGCCCAGCATGATGTAGGGCTGGCCATCAACGACCAGCGCATGGCGGCCGTCGTCCTGCACCAGGTGCGGCAGCGCAGCGGACAACTCGGCGGCTTGCGCCCATGCGGAGGAAATAGCCAGCGCGCACCAGGCGCCGAGCAGACGGTAGGAAGTTTTTTTCATGGGATCGGATGCCGATTAAGGCTTAATGAAATGGCCTCCCGAAGCCGGAATCGACTGGGAGAGGCCGTGGATCAAACGCTTAGAACGAGTAGTTCAGCTGCGCGCCGAAGGTGCGTCCGGTGTAGAACGCCGAGCGCAGCTTCATGCCGATCTGCTGTTGCATGTACTGCTTGTAGACCGCGTTGGTCAGATTGCCGACCTGCGCGCCCATGCGCAGGTTCTCGGTGATCTTGTACTGGAAGCCGAAGTCCAGCTGGCCATACGCGCCGCCCCAGGTCGGCAAACCGTAGTTGACCG
This sequence comes from Duganella sp. GW821-FHT07G03, assembly GCF_059418605.1. Taxonomy (NCBI): domain Bacteria; kingdom Pseudomonadati; phylum Pseudomonadota; class Betaproteobacteria; order Burkholderiales; family Oxalobacteraceae; genus Duganella; species Duganella sp. GW821-FHT07G03. The sequence goes on along the minus strand of NZ_JBWKQE010000010.1, from coordinate 71,341 downwards.
AGTAGGCGCCGCCGACATTCGGACTGGCAGGGTTGCGGTCGATGCCGTCGCCGCCGGCCGTGCCGTAAGCGGTGGTCGACTGCAGGTACTTGTCGCGCCAGCTGTAGGCCATGCGCATCGACAGCGGACCTTTGTCATACAACAGTGCCAGGTTGAGCGAGGTCTTCGACAAGCCCGACAGCGGCATGTCGCCGAACGCCCGGCCGTCGGTGTCGCAGCCATGCAGGTTGCGCACCTGATTGGCCTGCAACGTATCCTTCGGCGTGCACCAGCTGGAATTCACCGGGTCGTGGAAGGTCGTGCTGCTGTTGATGTAGGTGAAGTTGCCCGACACGCCGAGGCCGGACCACTGACCAGGCAGTTTGTCGAAGTAGGTCTGGAAGCCCGCTTCCAGGCCGCTGATGCGCGCATCCATCCCGTTGACCGGACCGTTGACCATAAAGTCGTAGCTCTTGCCGTTGACATCCGTCAGCGGGTGGCTCGCGGTCTGGTTGATGACCAGGTCCTTCAGATACTTGCTGAACACGCCCAGCGTCGCCGAACTGGCGCGGCCGAAGTAGTACTCGGCCGTCAGGTCGATATTGTTCGCCATGACCGGACGCAGCGCGGTGTTGCCGCGCGAGTCGCCGGTGTAGGTGATCGAGTCGACCACCGGCTGCTGATTCGGGCCCGGCGGCGTATGGGTTTTCACATCCATCTTCAGCGTCGTGTAGGCCTGCAGCTGGTAGAAGTCCGGCCGCGACATGCCACGCGACAGCGCCATGCGGAATTGCAGCTCGTCGTTGACCTTCATGCGCAGGTTCAGGCTAGGCAATACCTTGACGTAGGAATACTCGAAGGTCTGCTTCTCCGACGAACTTGGGATGTCCGGCACGCCCGGCTGCAGCGGCTTCTTCGGCGCATCGAACAGCGCGTAGCCGATCGATTCCGGGTTGGTGCGCACCACCCGCACGCCGACATTGCCGTCGATCGGGTAAGGCGCTTTGTCCAGACTGAAGCGCAGCTGCGCATAGGCCGCCTGGGTGCGTTCGCGCTGCTCGTTCAGGCCGGTGGCGTCGCCAAACGGCGGCAGCTTCCAGCTGCAGTCGTTGGTGCGGCCGGTGGCGTTGGCCTCCTGGCACAGCGTCGTGTAGTAGGTGTGCAGCTTGCTGATGGCATCGATCGAACCGGTCAGCGCCATGTTAGGCATGATCACCGAAGCCGGCATCGGCGCGGTGCCGCCGAAGAAGTTGTTGAACTTGTACAGGCTGTTGTTGCCGGCAAAACGGGGATCGCTCAGGGCCGCGAAATTGGCCAGCGGCTGCCACGAGGCCGAGCCGACCGCCCAACCCTGCGAGATCTGGGTCCATTCCGAATCGTGGGTGGACTGCGTCAGCGACGAACGCTCGGTGGCGCGCAGGCCGAAGCGCAGGTCGTTGAACACCGGGCTGTCGAAGGTGTATTTGGCGTCGATGCGCGCGGTGTTCATCTTGGCCGTCGCCACATCCTTGTGCACCTGGGTGAAGCCCCAGTAGTAGTGCGATGGATCGGCCAGGAAGTCCTGCGACGTCTTGTCGAAAGTGAACGACGGCAAGCTGCCGCCCAGGCTCACCGACTGGCCCGGCACCCAGCCGCCCAGGCCGATGGTGTTGTCGTAGCCTTCGGTTTTTGCCTGCACATGCTGCAGGTCGGCCTTGATGGTCCAGGCGTCGCTGGCGCGCCAGGTGCCGGACCAGGAGACGTCGCGGGTGTCGGAATCGCGGCCGCTGGAGCGCGCATCGGTGCCAAAGCCCAGGCCGGTGCCGAAGCCCTGGCCGCCGCTGGTGGTGTCGTGCAGCGTGCCGGACACCAGCGCGCCGCGGTCGTCGAAGACGGCGCCCGGATCGACCGACAGCGTGGCCGGGTTAGTGCCGACGAAGAAGGAATTCTCGCCGGTGTGCATCTTGTACTTCGAGCGCAGGAAGGTCACGTAGGACATCAGGTCGCCCTTCTTCCATTGCAGCGCGCCGTACAGGCCGTCGCGGGTGCGCTCGTAGGTGTTCGAGCCCCACGACGCGCCAGGGGTGACCCAGCGCGTCTTGTTGTCGCCGGCGACCAGGTCGTTACGCGAAAAATAAGGGTTGACCGTCATGCTGTCGCTCTGGCTGGCGATCTTCGAGTGCGCCAGGTCGATCAGCAGGCCGACCTGGCCCAGGCCGGTTTCCCAGCGATCCGAATACAGGCCCGACAGCGACGGCGGCGACACCTTCTTGCGCAGCGAGGAACCGGAGACGTCGGTCGACAGGGCGAACTTGCGGCCCTTGGAATCGAACGGCAGCGCGGTGCGCAGGTTGACCAGGCCGCCGATGCCGCCTTCGATCTGCTCGGCGGACGGGTTCTTGTAGACGTCGACGCCGGCCATCAGCTCGGGCGGCACGTCCTCGAAGCTCAGCGAGCGGCCGCCGTTGGCGGAGAACGAATCGCGGCCGTTGAACTCCGAACGCACCTGGCCCGAACCGAGGCCGCGGATCGACACGCCGGTGCCTTCGGCGGCGAAGTGGGCAATGCCGTCGCCGACGCCCTGTTGCGGATCGACCCGGTTCATGGTCCGGTCGATGGTCACGCCCGGCATGCGTTGCAGCACCTCGGTCACCGAACGGTCGGGCAGCTTGCCGATGTCGTCGGCGACCACCGAATCGAGGATCTCGTCGGCGTTCTTCTTGATGTTCTGGGCCGATTCCAGCGCGCCGCGCTGGCCGGACACGACCACGGTCAGCGGCTTGTCATCGCCCGTGGTTTTGGCCGCCGGCGCGGTTTGCGCGAACGCGGCGCCGCTGGCGATCACGATCATCTGGGCCACGCCAACTGCAATTGCTGTCTTTTTTAAGTTTGTCATTTACCTGTCTCCCTAGTACCACCACAAATTCACGGCCAACAACTGGCCGCAAACACCACCTCCGCCCTGCCCTTGTCGCATCGCGGAGGGTTACGTCATGGCGCTCATTCTGCAAGTCGCACCTTGATGCGGCAATTACAAAAAGAATCAAAGCCACAACTGAAAATGGGCAAACGACATGCAGGTGCAAAGCGCAGGGGCGTGCGGCTTCCGCCCGCCTGTTGCCAGCGCACGACACGGCGCGCCAATTTCACTTTGGCTTTGGCATTTTTCATTATTGCGGCGGGCGCAAGGATTGAGCACACTGAAATCCAGCGGGGCAGTACCCGCTTGGCCAACTGGAGACTAAAGGATACAAATGAAAAAAACACTACTACCCAATGCGCTGCTGCTGGCGCTGTTTGCCGCCAAGCTCATCACCATGCCGGCGCAGGCGGCCGGACCGGCCTATAGCTGGAACAACGTCAAGATCGGCGGCAGCGGCTATGTGCCCGGCATCATCGCCCATCCCGGCCAGCAGGGTTTGTTCTATGCCCGCACCGACGTCGGCGGCGCCTACCGCTACAACGCCGCCAGCCATAGCTGGACCCCGCTCAATGACTGGATCTCGGGCGCCCAGTTCAACATGAGCGGCATCGACTCCATCGCCATCGACCCCAGCGATCCCAACAAACTGTACGTGGTCGGCGGCATTTACTACAGCGGCAGCAGTGCCGTGCTCATGATATCGAGCAACCAGGGCGCCAGCTTCACGCAGGTGCCGCTGGGCTTTTCGACCGGCGGCAACGAGGGCGGCCGGCAGGTGGGCGAGCGCCTGATGGTCGACCCCAACCTGGGTTCGGTGCTGTTGTATGGCACCGGCAATTACGCCGGCAACGCCAGCAGCAACGGCCTGTGGAAGAGCAGCAACGGCGGCACCAGCTGGTCCAAGGTGAGCGGCTTCCCGGCGCTGTCGAACGACGGCAGCGGCGCCGGCGTCTCCTTTGTCGCCTTCCAGAAAGCGTCGACCACGGCGGGACACGCGACCCCGACCATCTTCGCCGGCATCAACACCAAGACCGCCGAGCAGACCGGCTCCAAGCTGTACAAGAGCACCGATGGCGGCAACAACTGGCAGCCGATCTGGGGCGGCCCCGGCGGCCTGCAGCCGCAGCGCGGCCAGGTCGGTCCGGACGGCAATCTCTACATCACGTTCGCGGCCTGGACCTCCGACACCGACCAGGACGGCAAAGTCTGGGAGCACTACGGACCGGACGGCCTGACCAAGGGCCAGGTGTGGAAGTACAACATCGCCAACAGCCAGTGGTCCTACATCACTCCGTGGAGCAGCAACAACACCAATGGCGAGTACAGCTGGGGCTTCTCCGGACTGTCGGTGGACCCGAACCATCCGGGCACGCTGATGGTCAACACCATCGACCGTTACGACAGCCAGGGCGAGACCGCCTACCGCTCCACCGACGGCGGCGCCACCTGGACCGACCTGACCGCCAACGCCACTTTCGACATCAGCGCGGCGCCGTGGAACACGGTGTACGGCACCGTCCACAACACGGGCAACTGGGCCGCCTCGGTGCTCGATCCGTTCAACCTCAACCATGCCTTCGTCACCTCCGGCGGCGGCATCATGGAGAGCAACAACGTGACCGTGTCCAATCCGGCCTGGGCCTACGGCCAGAACGGCATCGAGGAAACCGTGATCAACGCGCTGATCTCGCCACCGCCCAACCAGTACGGCGCGACACCGCTGATCAGCGGCGGTCCCGACGTGTGCGGCTTCGTCCACTACAGCCTGACCACCGCGCCCACGCTGGAATTCTCCGGCCCGACCTGCTCCCAGCTCACCAGCATGGACTACAACAAGGCCGACTCCAACTACGTGGTGCGGGTCGAGTATGACGGCTACAACAGCGTCAAGCACTACGGCGCCATCTCGTGGAACGGCGGCTACAGCTGGAGTCCGTTCAACAGCAACGGCACCGCCACCAAGGGCGGCGGCAACGTCGCGGTGAACGCCGACGGCTCGGCCATCCTGTGGGCGCCGCTGGACACGGCTCCGGCCTACTCCACCAACAGCGCCTATTCGTGGAACTCGCTGATCGGCGTGCTGCCGAACAACGTGAAGATCGTCGCCGACGGCTACAATCCCAACCTGTTCTACGCCTACGACCGCAGCGCGGGGACCTTCTACACCAGCAGCGACAAGGGCGCGACCTGGGCCACCACCAACGCCGGCCTGGGCGCGTGGGGCGACCAGCTGACCGCTCCGACCGGGCTGGGCGGCGACCTGTGGCTGGTCACCTACAACGGCCTGTACCACACCACCACCTCCGGCTGGGGCGCCTGGGTCAAGGCGCCCGGCGTCACGCAGGCGGCCGGGCTGGGCTTCGGCAAGGCGGCGCCCGGCGCCGGCTATCCGGCCATGTACGTGGAAGGCACGGTGGCCGGCGTGTGGGGCATCCACCGCTCGACCGACGGCGGCAACACCTGGGTCCGCATCAATGACAGCCAGCACCAGTGGTACGGCACCAACCACGTGATCACCGGCGATCCGAAGACCTTCGGCACCGTGTACATCGGCACCAACGGCCGCGGCATCATCTACGGCACCTCGGCCAACTGACGTCCAGCCAGCGCAAGCGCCCCGTCGTTGCGGCGGGGCGCCCGATACTTACCAGTGAAAACCGATCGACTGGAGACTAAAATCTTACGGCCGAGCTGAGCTTGCAATATCGACAATTCACGGCTTCATGACGATCCCGAGGGAATGCGCTACACTAATTGACATCGACAGGCAAGGAGGTGCGCCATGACAGCCTTCATTCACCACGAAGACGAGCAATCGCTCGACTCGGCAACAAAAGACACGTCAAAGAACGACTCGCTTGCTCAAGCGCGCAAACGTCGCGTGGAAGCTCTGCGGCGCGTTGCCGGCATCTGGGCAAACCGCACCGATATTCCCGCCGACGGCCTGGCCTATCAATTAGAGTTGAGGTCTGAATGGCGCTAGTCCTTTTCGACACCAACATACTCATAGACGCCCTTAAGGGCTACCCGCCGGCAATCCAGGAGCTGGAATATTGGGACGAGCCCGCCATTAGCGCGATCACCTGGATGGAGGTCATGGCCGGCACCAGAGACGACTACGACGAAGTGCTGGGCTTCCTGAATTCCTTTGGATTTGAGATCATTCAGACGAACGAAGCAATCATGATCGCTTCGATGGAGATCCGCAGGATGAGCATCCAAATGGGCCATAAAGTCGCGCTGCCTGACGCCATCATCATGGGCACGGGCCTATTCCGCGGAGCAATCATCATCACTCGCAACAAAAAAGACTTCTTTACTCCGAACGTCCGCATTCCTTACGAGTTGAAATCAACAAATCCCGTGGAGTTCATCAATACGGATCCCCCACCTGGTCTCGCTTCGTCATCCGCCCCCCTTGGCGACGACTAGTTTGACCTTTTCACCAAAACCATTCCGGGCCCGCCGCAGGGCTAAAATGCTGATCCGCCTGGAACAACAAGCGACTTGCCGGAGGCGGTAGCTTACTTCAGTCCTGCCGCGTCAGCGTCACCAGGGCGACGTCGTTGCTGCGCATCGGCAGCTTGACATCGACCGCGCCGCTGTTGCCGACCTGGATCACGCGGTCGGTCTCGGGCAGGTCGCGGGTTAGCCCGTGCAGCTGCTCGACCTGGGCCGGGGTCAGCGTCTTCGGCGCGCCCATCTCGATGTAGGCCGAGTAGGCGTCGTTGGCGCGGAAGCCGCTGCGGTGCACCTGCAAGCGGTACTTGCCAGCCTTGACGTGGCTGATGCGCACCGCCAGCGGCGCCGACGGCGACGACGGCACCACGCGGCTGTAGAACGGCCGGTTGCTGACCTTCTGCTCCGGCTGCTGGAAGTCCCACACCACCGCCGTCACCTTGCGGCCGTCCGACGACGCCATCACCTGCGCGTCGGCGACCGGGATCTCGTTGCCGCTCAGCGCGTGCAGGTACTTGTAGGCGAAATACGCGGGCTTGCGGATGCCCTGCGGATTGAGCAGGCCGAAGCCGCCTTCGAACGGCTTGCTCGGAGGACCCGGCTCTTCGAACAGGTCGCTGTAGGTCCAGTAGCTCATGCCCTGCACCAGGCCCTTGGCGGCCTTGAGCTTGCTGAGGATGTACGTCGAGCTGATGTAGGAATCGTGCACCAGGTCGCGCGGCGTGTAGCTGGTGCTCCACTCGGTGAAGTACAGCGGCAGGTTCGGGAATTTCGACGCCGTGATCTGCTCGCGCACGCGCCGCACGTCGCCGACCACGGCGTCCGGCGACGCCGACAGCTTGGTGTCACCCTCGCCTTTTTCGTCGAGGAAGCCGCCGTCCACGCCGTAGGTGTGGGTGGTGACGAAATCGACGGCGGCGCCGCTATGGGCCACGTGGTCGAGGAATTCCGGCACCCAGGCGGCGCCCGCCGTGGACGGCCCGCCCACGCGCAGCGCCGGATCGATGGCCTTGATGGTGTTGGCGGTCAAGTCGTACAGTTCGAAATACGCCTTCTGGTCGGCGTGTTCCCAGAAGCCGTCCAGGTTGGGCTCGTTCCACACTTCGAAGAACCAGCTGCGCACTTCCTCCTGGCCGTAGCGCTGCTCGATGTGGCGCACGAAGGCCGCGATCAAGTCCTTCCATTTGGCCGGATCGGGATGCGAGGTGTTGCCTTGCCAGTAGAAGACCTGGTTGTTCGAGGTCGCCATCGCCTTGGGCGTGAAGCCCAGCTCGACGAAAGGCTTGATGTGGCGCGCCAGCATCTGGTCGTACAGCTGGTCCAGCTTGGTCCAATCGTAGACGAGCTTGCCGTCCTCCATGCACACCGTGCCCAGCACATCGTGGAAGATGGCGTGGAAGCGCAGGTAGCGGAAACCGAGTTCGTCGACCGTGGTCTGCAACTGCGCCATGCTGTCGTCGCGCAGCAGCGTGCCCGGGTAGTCGGAGCCGACCGACAGGTCATAGAAGCGGTCGAGCGGCTTGAGCGCCTGCGCCACGTCGACCACGATGCGGCGCGGCGCCGGATGGCCGGCGTCGGCCGCCGATGCGGACGACAGTGGCAGGCAGATCGTGGCGAGTGCCGCCAGGCAGGTGGGGCGGAAGTGCTGCATTGATACGGTCTCCTGGTCTGATTATTGCCGGGATGCTAGCACCGGAGCCAGGCATCCGGCATGGTAGACGGCGCCGTTAGCACATTTCATTACGCCGCTTGGTGAATTGCATAACGCCGGCCGCCGGCGCTCGTTAATTCTGTTGACGGCCTTGGTGAATATTGCAATTGCCGCACCCTACAGGCATGGGCAGAATGGGCCGTTGACTGGCCTTATCCCGAATGGAAAACTATGAAGCGCAACTACCTGCAATTGCTGACCGCCCTCGCCTGCTGCATGGCGGCCCATCCGCCGCAGCCGGCGTTCGCCCAGGCCGGCCTCACCGACGAGCAGCGCTCGGCCGCCAAGTCGCTGGCCGATTCCGGCGCGCTGGCGCCGGAGCTGCGCCTGTCCGCCCAGGACATGGCCTGGTGGCGCGACGCCAAGCTCGGCATCTTCATCCACTGGGGGCTGTATGCGCTGCCCGGCAAGGGTGAATGGCATATGCACAACGACAAGGTGCCGGCGGCCGGGTACGCGCGGCTGGCGCAGGAATTTCACCCGGCCCATTTCCGGCCGGAGGGCTGGGCCGCGCTGGCCAAGGATGCGGGCGCGCGCTACATGGTGATGACGGCGCGCCATCACGACGGCTTTGCGATGTTCGACAGCCCGTCCAGCTACGGCGGCTACGACGCCATGCGTTCGGCGGCCCATACCGACTTCATCGCCGGCTACACGCGGGCGGCGCGGGCGCAGGGCCTCAAGGTCGGCATTTATTATTCGCCGATGGACTGGCGCTTCCCCGGCTATTTCGCGCCACGCGAGCTGGCCGCCAACGCCGCGCTGATGAAGCAGCAAGCCTACGGCCAGGTGCGCGAGCTGATGACCAACTACGGCCAGGTCGACGTGCTGTGGTACGACGGCGGCTGGCTGGCGCACCAGGGCTCGGACGCGGACGCGGCCTGGTTCTGGCAGCCCGAGGTCCTCAACAAGATGGTGCGCGGCTACCAGCCCAAGGCGGTGATCAATCCGCGCTCCGGCTGGCAGGGCGATTTCGACACCGAGGAAGGCGACGCGCCGATCACCGGTCCGGTGCGGACCAAGCCGTGGGAAAAGACGTTCACGCTGTCGCTGCGGGCCTGGGGCTACACGCCGGGCGGCGGCGCGCTGGCGCCGGAGCGCGTGATCCGGCTGGCGGTGGACGCGGCCACACGCAACGGCAATGTGCTGGTCAACATGAGCCCCGACCCGGACGGCGACATTCCCCCGGACCAGGTGGCGACCCTGCGCGCGCTGGGCGCGTGGATGCAACGCAACGGCGCCAGCCTGCAGGACACCCGCCCCGGCCCCTATCAACCGGTGGACAGCGTCTACGGCTCGACCGTCAAGGACCGCGACGTCTACCTGCACGTGCTGGCATGGCCGCAGCAGCGCCTGAACCTGCCGCCGCTGGCGCAGCGCATCGTCTCGGCGACCCGCATGGATGGCCGCAAGGTGCCATTCGAACAGAGCGCCAGCGGCGTGTCGGTCGAGGTGCCGGCGGCCGAGCGGGACCCGGTCGACACCGTGATCCGGTTTGAAATGGCGGCGGCCGTGCCGTCGCTGGCGCCCTAAACGGCGCAGCCGCCACGTCGAGGTTCAATCGACGTGGAACACCGCCGGCATCATCGCCCAGTGTTCGCCTTCCGCGCGGACTGCCAGCGGGCGCTGGCACGGTGCGCAGAAGGTCCACCAGCGCCGGGTCTCCGGATCGTCCGCCACGGCGCGCATGTCGGCGTCGAAATCGCTGCCGTGATATTCCCAGTAGCCAAACAGCAGATTCTCCGGCTCGCGCAGGAAGATCGTGTAGTTGCGCACGTGCGCAGCCGCCAGCGTGGCCAGCACCTGCGGCCACACCGCCGCATGCAGGGCCTTGTATTCGTCGATCTTGCCGGGCTCTATCCCGATCACCATGCCCATACGTTCCATTGCTACTCCTTGTTTGACTCGATAAAAAGGTAAAATGACATGTCTTTACTTTGCCCGCACACCATGGCCAAGCTTCCCATCACCACCCGGCGCAGCATCAACCTGCTGCTCGATCACGCCGCCCAGCACCTGAAGGTGGGCGACGCCCTGCCGACCGAGATGCGGATGACCGAGATCGTCGAGAGCAGCCGCACCGCGGTGCGCGGTGCGCTGGCCCATCTGGTCGAGCATGGCCTGATCGCCGGCATGAAGCAGCGCCACCTGCTGCGCAAGCCGAAACCGGACGACTATTTCGACGTGGCCGAACTGCACAGCGCCAGCGAACAGCTGCAGCAGGTGCTGATGGAACGCATCTACGAACGCGACCTGCCGCCCGGCGCCGAGTTCACCGAGGTCGAGCTGTCGCGCGCGGCCGGCGTGAGCACCATCGCCGTGCGCGAATTCCTGATCGGCTTCTCGCGCAACGGCTTGATCGAAAAAACCCCGCGCGGCAGCTGGCGCCTGTGCGCGTTCGACACCAAGTTCGCCCAGGAGTTAGGCGAGGTGCGCGAGATGTTCGAGCTGAAGGCGATCGAACGCATCGCCGGCCTGGCGCCGGACGATCCGGCCTTCGCCCGGCTGCGCGAGCTGCTGGCGCGCCACGAAGCGCTAGGCAAGGAATCGGCCGAGAGCCACGTCGAATTTCCGGCGCTCGACCGCGAGTTCCACAGCTTCCTGATCGGCCTGCTGGACAACCGTTTCGCCGAAAACCTGAACGACGCCGTGTCGATGGTGTACCACTACCACTACCAGTGGGACAAGCGCGACGAACTGCCGCGCAACCAATACGCGGTGCAGGAGCATCTGGCCATCCTGCGCCCGCTCGCCAAGGGCGACGTGCCGGCCGCGATGGCGGCCATGCGCAACCACCTGCACTCGTCCCGCTCCACCATGCTCAGCGCGCTGCGCCTCCGGGAAAACAGCGCGCACCCGGAGTGACGCCGCGCCGGATCAGGCGTTGAGCGTGATGAAGCCGCCGTCGATCGGATAGTCGGCGCCGGTGATGAACGAGGCCTCTTCACTGCACAGGTACAGCGCCAGCGCCGCCACCTCGTCCGGCCGCGCCATGCGGCCGATCGGCTGCGTCTTCGACAGGCGCTCGAACATTTCCGCCTCCTGGCCCGGATAGTTCTTGGCCAGGAAACCGTCGACGAACGGCGTGTGCACCCGCCCCGGCGAGATCGAATTGCAGCGTATCCCGTCCTGCAGGTAATCCTTGGCCACCGACAGCGTCATCGCCATCACCGCGCCCTTGGCGGTGGAATAGGCGAAACGCTCCGGCACCGCCACCCACGCCGCCACCGACGCCATGTTGAGCACCACGCCGCCGCCGTTCTGGCGCAGCAGCGGTATCGCCGCGTGCAGGCAGTTGTAGGCGCCCTTGACGTTGACGTTGATCACGCGGTCGAAATCTTCTTCGCTGGTGCTGTCGGCCTTGCCCACGTGGGCGATGCCGGCATTGTTGATCAGGATGTCGATCGCGCCGATCTGCTCGAACAACGCATGCACCTGCGCCTGGCGCGTCACGTCGCAGGCGTGCGCCGTGGCCTGGCCGCCCTCCTCGCGGATGACACCCGCCACGTCGGCGCCGGCGGCCTCGCTGACGTCGAGGATGTGCACCACGGCGCCCCTGCGCGCGAACAGCGCGGCAATGGCCGCGCCGATGCCGCTGCCGCCGCCGGTGATGACCGCTCGTTTACCTTTTAATTCAAACATGTTTCGATACTCCCTGTCGAGGTGATGGTGGCCGGCTGCCGCGCCTCCTGCAATGCCGCCCGCGCGAACCACGCGATCACGAGGAAGCACAGCAGCGGCGCGGCGTAGCCGAATTGAAGGTTATGCGTCATGTCGCTGATCACGCCGAACAGCAGCGGCAGCACCGCGCCGCCGACGATGGACATGACGATCAGGCTGCTGCCCATCTCGGTGTCGGCGCCGGCGTTGCCGATGCCGAGCGAGAAAATGGTGGGGAACATGATGGACATGAAGAAGGCGATGCCGATCACCGCCGCCAGGCTGGCGGCGCCGCTGGCGAACATCGCCAGCGCCGACAAGGCCACGCTGGCCAGCGCGTACACCAGCAGCAGGCGCGCCGGCGCGATGTACTTCATCAGCCAGGTGCCGGCGAAGCGGCCGATCACGAAGGCAGCGCCGCAGCCCCAGCCCAGGTAGTCCGCCGCCTTGATCTGCGAGATGCCGGCCGCCCTGGACGCATACAGGATGAAAAAGCTGAACACGCACACCTGCGCGCCGACGTAGAAGAACTGGGCGATGACGGCGCGCCGGATCGACGCCCGGCGCAGCGCCCGCAGGATGGCGCCGCGCGCCGGCGCGGCCTGCGCGGCGGTGCCGGCGGCCGGCAGCTTGAGGAAATAGAACACCAGCGCGATGGCCATGATCACCAGCGCGATCGCCAGGTACGGCGCCTTGACGCTGGCAGCTTCCGTCGCCAGCAACGCCTGGCGCGCGCCGTCGGACATGGCCTGCAGCTGGGCGTCGCTGGCGCCGTCGACCAGGATGGCGCGCGCGCCGACGATGGGCGCCAGTGTGGCGGCCAGGCCGTTGAACGACTGCGCCAGGTTGAGGCGCTGGGTGGCCTGCTCGGGACGGCCCAGCAGCGTGATGTAGGGATTGGCCGCCGTCTCCAGCACGGTCAGCCCGCAGGCGATGATGAACAGCGCGCCGAGGAAGAACACGTAGCGCTGGGTGTCGGCGGCCGGGATGAACAGCAGCGCGCCGGTGGCGAACAGCGCCAGTCCGGCCAGCATGGCGTTCTTGTAGCCGGCCCGGCGGATCAGCAGGCCGGCCGGCAGCGCCATCACGAAGTAGGCGATGAACACCGCCGAATCGACCAGCGCCGATTGCAGCACGGTCAGGCTGAAGGACTTGCGCAGGTGCGGTATCAGAATCGGGTCGAGATTATGGACGAAGCCCCACATGAAAAACAGCGTGGTGATCATCACAAAGGCAAACCGGTAGGAATGCCCGCTTGCTGGTGCGGTCGGGGTCATGGAGTCTCCGTAGGTGGCGCTTGGGCGCCTTGCTGTTCTATCCATTGTTGCAGCCGCCGCGGATGTCGGTCCGCGGCGGCGATACCACTACTTGGCTTAGCCGTCGATCAGCTCCGGGTTCCAGGCGTGCACGGTCTGGTTTTGCTGGCCCAGGCCTTCGATGCCCAGCGCCATGCGGTCGCCCGCGCGCAGGTAGACCGGGTCCGGCTTCTGGCCCAGGCCCACGCCCGGCGGCGTGCCGGTGCTGATCACGTCACCCGGATTGAGCGTCATGAAGCGGCTGATATAGCTGACCAGCTGCGCCACCGTGAACACCATGGTGCGGGTGTTGCCGGTCTGGTAGCGCTTGCCGTTCACCTCCAGCCACATGTCGAGGTTCTGTGGATCGCCCACCTCGTCGGCGGTGACCAGCCACGGGCCCACGGGACCGAAGGTGTCGCAGCCCTTGCCCTTGTCCCACTGGCCGCCGCGTTCGAGCTGGTACTCGCGCTCGGACAGGTCGTTGACCACGCAATAGCCGGCCACGTAGTCGAGCGCCTCGCTCTCCTCGACGTAGCGCGCGCGGGTGCCGATCACCACGCCCAGTTCCACTTCCCAGTCGCTCTTGATCGAGTCGCGCGGCAGCACCACCGCGTCGTTGCAGCCCATGATGGAGCTGGTGGCCTTGGCGAACAGCACCGGCTCGGACGGCACCGCCATGCCCGATTCGGCCGCGTGGTCCGAATAGTTCAGGCCCACGCAAATCAGCTTGCCGATGTCGGCCACGATGGGCGCGTAGCGCACCGGCTGCGCGACCAGCGGCAGTTTGCTGGCGTCGATCGTGGCCAGCAGGTCCAGGTTGGCGCGGCCGAGGTGGGCCGAGGTAAGGTCCGGCAGTACGCCGGACAGGTCGCGCAGCATACCCTGCGCATCGAGCAGGCCAGGTTTTTCGTAGCCCTTGGGGCCAAAGCGTAACAATTTCATTTATTTCCCTTGTACGTCACTTCAAAAAAAATCAGGCGCCCATGGGCGTCGGCGCGTTACGGTCGATCAATCCTTGTTGAACCAGGGCCGCCCACAGCGCGGCGGGCAGCGGCCGCGCGAACCACTCGGCGTTCTGGCGCAGCTGCGCCGGGCTTTGCGCGCCGGGGATGCAGGACACCACCGCCGGATGCGCCATCGGAAACTGCAAGGCGGCCGCCTGGATCGGCGCGTCGACCTGCGCGCAGACCGCGGCGATGGCCTCGACGCGGGCGATGATGTCGGCCGGCGCGTCCTCGTAATTGAACTTGCGGGTGCCCGCCAGGATGCCGGAATTGAACGGCCCGCCGATCACGATGCCGACGCCGCGCTGCGCGCAGCGGTCCAGCAGCGGCGCCAGCGCGGCCTGTTCCAACAGGGTGTAGCGCCCGGCCAGCAGCGCGCAATCGAGGTCGCACACTTCCAGCGCGTCGGCCACCACCTCCCATTCATTGACGCCCAGGCCGAAGGCGCCCACGCTGCCCTCGTCACGCAGCTGCGTCAGCGCACGGAAGCCGCCGCCGGTCGTCAACTGCTGCCAGTAGTGCGCGTGCTGTTCGCCGTGCGTGACGCGGCCGATGTCGTGCACGTACAGGATGTCGACCCGGTCCATGCCCAGCCGCTGCAGGCTGTCCTGGTGCGAGCGCATCACGCCGTCGTAGCTGTAGTCGAAGTGCGGCCGCAGCGGCAGCGGCCGCGCCCAGCCGGATTCGCCGGGCCGCACGCCGGCGTCGGGCCGCATCAGCCGCCCGACCTTGGTGCTGACCACGTAGCTGTCGCGCGGGCGCTCGCGCAGCGCGGCGCCCAGCCGGTGTTCGGACAGCGTGTAGCCGTAGTAAGGCGCGGTATCGAAATAGCGGATGCCCAGCTCCCAGGCGGCATCGACGATGGCGCGCGCCTCGGCGTCGCTGACCTCCTGATACAGGCCGCCCAGCTGGGCGCAGCCCAGTCCCAGGCTGCTCAGCGCGATGCCGCGGCGCGGCAGCATGCGCGGGTCGTTGACGTGCATGTCAGGCCGCTTTCAAAGGGAAGCATCCGGGGCCGGACGCTTCGAATTGTTTATACGTGAGGATGAACTCCTGGTGCCCCAGCGCTTCCGAACAGCTTTGCGCGCCGTTGGCCACCTGCGCCACCAGCGCCACGATCTCGGCGCCGACCTGCTCCAGCGTCGCGGCGCCGGTCAGGATGCGGCCCGCGTTCACGTCCATGTCCTCGGACAAGCGCTCGAACGTGGCCGGGTTGGCGCACACCTTGATCACCGGCGAGATGGCCGAGCCTACCACCGAGCCGCGCCCGGTGGTGAACAGCGTGACATGCGCGCCACAGGCGATCAGCTCGACGATTTCGGCGTTGTCGGAAATGTTGGGGAAGCCGAAGCGCACCTCGCCGTCCGGCACCACGTCCAGCAGGTACAGGCCGCCGGTTTCGGGCTGGTCGCCTGGCTTGAGGATGCCGCTGATCGGCGAGGCGCCGCTCTTGGCGTAGGCGCCCAGCGATTTCTCTTCCTGCGTGGTCAGGCCGCCGTCGGCATTGCCGGGCGCGAAACTGCCGTGGCCCAGCACCGTGTAGTAGTGCGCCGCCTTATTGACGCAGGCGACGATGGCCTCGCCCAGCTCCGGCGTGGCGGCGCGGCGTTTCATGTGGAATTCGCAGCCCACCAGTTCTCCCGTCTCTTCGAAGATGCAGGCCGCGCCGGCCGCCACCAGCTGGTCGAAGGCCACGCCGACGGCCGGGTTGGCGGTGATTCCGCTGGTGCTGTCCGAGCCGCCGCAGATGGTGGCCACCACCAGTTCATCGAGCCCCATCGGCACGCGCTGCTGCGTATCGAGCGCTTCGCGCGCCCAGCGTACCCATTCGACGCCGTCGGCCACACTGGTGCGGGTGCCGCTGTTCTGCTGGATGGTGATGGTGTGCACCGGCCGGCCGCTGGCCGCCACCTCCTCTTCCAGGCCACGGCGGTTGAAGCTCTCGCAGCCCAGCGAAACGATCATCGCGGCGCCGACGTTGGGGTGGGTGGCCAGGCGCTTCATCATGCGGTCGGCGTAATCGTTCGGATAGCAGCCGGGGAAGCCGATCAGGTGCACCTCCTGGCCGGGGAAGGCGTTGACGATCAGGCGCGCCACGTGGTGCGCGCATTCGACGGTGTAGGCGACGACGACGACGTTGCGGATGCCCTTGCGGCCGTCGGCGCGCAAGTATCCCGACAGTGCGGGCAGTGTAGCGTTGGACATCAGTGGGTGCTCCCGATGAAGGAATGGGCGTCCGACGCCAGGGTGTAGGTCGGGATGTAGTCGCTGACGAGATTATGCGTGTGCAGCATGGCGCCGGGCGCGACGTCGGCGGTGACGGTGCCGATGATGGCGCCGTAGCGCAGCACCTTGTCGCCGGCCTTGAGTGCGCGGCGGGCCACCTTGTAGCCCAGCGGTACATTCTCGGCCAGGGTGACGGCCGCGCCGTCGATTTCCGGCGCCTCGCCGGCCGCCAGCGGCATGCGGGCGATCAGGCAGTTGTCTTCGGGCGCCATCAGCAGCAGGCGCGGCGCCGAGGGCTTGGTGGGGGTGGACATGGATCGTTCCTTACGGATAAAAGTCAGCATCAACCGCTCGATTGTATTCGATATATCACGTACAATACAAGCACATCCAACCTCGATCCGGAAAATTCGATGATGAAAACTGTTGTATGCCTCTCACCCGGCGACCTGCAACTGGTGGAACGCCCGCTGCCGCAGGCCGGCGCCGGCGAAGTGCTGTTGCGCGTGCGCCGCATCGGCCTGTGCGGCACCGACATGCATATCTTCCGCGGCACCCAGCCCTTCCTGCAATATCCGCGCGTGATGGGCCATGAGCTGTCGGGCGAGATCGTCACCGCGCCCGAGGGCAGCGAGCTGGCGCCCGGCGACCAGGTCTATGTGATGCCCTACCTGTCGTGCGGAAGCTGCATCGCCTGCCGCCAGGGCAAGACCAATTGCTGCACCAACATCCAGGTGCTGGGCGTGCACCGCGACGGCGGCATGACCGAATACCTGGCGCTGCCGGAACGCTTCGTGTTCAAGACCGATGGCATTTCCCTCGACGACGCCGCCATGCTGGAGTTCCTGGCCATCGGCGCGCACGCGGTGCGGCGCGGCGGCGTGCGGCCCGGCCAGAACGTGCTGGTGGTGGGCGCCGGCCCGATCGGCATCGCCGCCGCGCTGTTCTCCCGGCTCAAGGGCGGCAACGTGACGGTGCTGGACGCGCGCGAGGATCGCCTGGCGTTCTGCCGCAGCGCGCTGGACATCCCGCGCACGGTGACGGTGGGCGAACAGGACAAGGCGCAGCTGTCGGCGCTGACCAACGGCGAGTTCTTCGACGTGGTGTTCGACGCGACCGGCAACGTCAAGGCCATGGAGCGCGGCCTGGAGTTCGTCGCGCACGGCGGCACCTATGTGCTGGTGTCGATCGTGCTGGACCGCATTTCCTTCGCCGACCCGGAATTCCACAAGCGCGAAACCAACCTGCTGGGCAGCCGCAACGCCACCGCCGACGACTTCCGCGAAGTGCTGGCGGCGATGAAGGCGGGCCTGGTGCCCACCGGTTTGATGAACACGCACCGCACCACGCTGGCCGATTTCGTGACGGTGCTGCCGCAGTGGATGGACCCGGCCGCAGGCGTCATCAAAGCCATCGTCGAGGTGTAGATGGCCACGCCCATTCTGCAATTCGGCACCAGCCGCTTCCTGCAGGCGCACGTGGACCTGTTCGTCCACCAGGCGCTGGAGGGCGGACAGGCGCTGGGCCGGATCACCGTGGTGCAAACCACCGGCAGCACGCAGAGTGCGCGGCGGGTGGCGGCGTTCAACGCGCCGGGCGGCTACCCGGTGCGCATCCGTGGCCGCACGGACGGCGCCGTGGTCGAGCAGGAACACCGCGTCACCGCCATCGAGGCCGCGCTGCAGGCGGACCAGGACTGGCCGGCGATTCGCGCGCTGGCAGCCGGCCCGGTGCGGGTGATCGTCTCCAACACGGGCGACCGGGGCTACGAGCTGTCGCCGCAGGACGGCCCGGCGCTGCTGGACACGGCCACGCCGCCGCGCAGCTTTCCCGCCAAGCTGCTGGTGCTGCTGCACCGGCGCTACCTGGACGGCGCCGCGCCAGTGACGCTGTATCCGTGCGAGCTGGTGGCCAACAACGGCAGCGTGCTGCGCGACGTGGTGTGCCGGCTGGCGCGCGACTGGGGCGTGGACGGCGGCTTCCTCGCCTACCTGGGCACGGCCTGCGTGTGGATCAATTCGCTGGTGGACCGCATTGTCTCCGAGCCGATCGAGCCGGCCGGCGCGGTGGCCGAGCCTTACGCCATCTGGGTGATCGAAGCGCAGGCAGGCATGGTGCTGCCTTGCACGCATCCGCAAATCGTCGTCACCGACCGCCTGGAACAGTATGAGCGGCGCAAGCTGTTCCTGCTGAACCTGGGCCACACCTTCCTGGCCGAGCAGTGGCTGCAGGGTGGCCGCGCCGCCGACGAGACGGTGCTGCAGGCGATGTCCGATCCCGCGCTGCGCGCGCAGCTGGAAGCGTTGTGGGAGGAAGAAGTGCTGCCGGTGTTCGACGCGCTGGGCGAGTCCGACATCAGCCGCGCCTATCTGGCGCAGGTGCGCGACCGCTTCAGCAATCCCTTCCTGGCGCACCGGCTGGCCGACATCGCCCAGAACCACGCGCAGAAAAAACAGCGCCGCCTTCTGCCGGTGGTGGAACTGGCCCGCGAGCTGGGGCTGTCGCTGGCGCAACCGCGCCTGCACGCCACGCTGCGACGGGAGGCCGCATGAACGGCGCCTTCTGGTCCGTGGGCGAATGCATGCTGGAGCTGCGCCCGCAAGCGAACGACACGCTGGTCCACGCGGCGGCCGGCGACAGCTACAACACGGCGGTCTACCTGAAGCGGCTGGCGCCCGCCATGCCGGTGCGCTACGTCAGCGCGCTGGGAGACGACGCGATGAGCGGCTTAATCCGCGACCACATGCGGGCCGAACACATCGACGACAGCCTGATCGACATCCGCGCCGGCGGCACGGCGGGACTGTACGCGATCGCCACCGACGGCAGCGGCGAGCGCCGCTTCACCTACTGGCGCGCGCAGTCGGCGGCGCGCGCCATGTTGTCCGCCGCTCACCTGGCGCGACTGGGTGCGCAGTTGGATGAATGCCGCGTGCTGCTGCTGACCGGGATCACGCTGGCCATCCTCGACGACGAGCGGCGCGCCGCCCTGCTGTCGCTGGCGGCGCGGGTGCGCGCGGCCGGCGGCTGGGTCGCGCTGGACAACAACTACCGCCCGGCGCTGTGGGACGCGGCGAGCGCGCGCGCGTGGATGACGCGCGCGGCGCAGGTCTGCACCCACGCGCTGTTCAGCTTTGACGACGAGGTGCTGCTGCATGGCGATCGCAGTCCGGCGCAGGCGTTGGCCCGCATCGAAGCGAGCGGCGTGCCGGAAGTAGTGCTCAAGCTGGGCGCCGACGGCTGCCTGGTTGGCGGTGCGGCGTCAGGCTCGGTGCATGTCCCCGCCCTGCCGGTGCGCGCAGTGGACACCACCGCCGCCGGTGACAGCTTCAACGCCGGCTACCTGGCGCAGCGCCTGCGCGGCGCGTCCAGCGTCAAGGCTGCGGAATTCGGCTGCGCGGTGGCCGCCGCCGTGGTGGCGCATCCGGGCGCTATCATACCGGCGACAGCCCTGCCCTCCCTTTTGAACACGGAGCCATGATGCGCATCGACGCCCATCAACATTTCTGGCAACTGGCCGCGCGCGAGGGCGCGTGGCCGCCGCCGGAACTCGCCCCGATTTACCGCGATTTCCATCCTCGCGACCTGAGCCCGCTGCTGGCCGCGCATGGCGTGTCCGCCACCGTGCTGGTGCAGTCCATGCCCAACGAGGCCGACACCCGCTACATGCTGGAGCTGGCGGACAGCCACGCTTTCATCGGCGCCGTAATCGGCTGGACGGACATGAAGGCGGCCGACGCTCCCGAACGCATCGCCGCCATGGCCGCGCATCCCAAGCTGCGCGGCCTGCGGCCCATGCTGCAGGACCTGGACGACGTTCACTGGATCGACGACGCAACCCTGGCGCCGGCGGTGGACGCCATGCTGCGCCACGGCCTGTGCTTCGACGCGCTGGTGCTGCCACGCCATCTGCCGGCGCTGCTGACCTTCGCGCGCCGCCATCCAGAGCTGCCGATCGTGATCGACCACCTGGCCAAGCCGGCCATGGACGGCGCGCCGCATGCCCAATGGCGGCACGCCATGGACAAGCTGGCGGCGCTGCCGCAGGTGGAATGCAAGCTGTCCGGCATGGTCACGGAGGCCGGTCCCGGCTGGACAGTCGAGCGGTTGCGGCCCTACGCGCACCACATGCTGCAAGCCTTCGGGCCGCAGCGCGTGATGTGGGGCAGCGACTGGCCGGTGCTTACGCTGGCCTCCGACTACGCGGCGTGGGTCGACGCCAGCGAGGCATTGCTGGCGCATCTGAACGCGGCGCAGTCCGCCGCAGTATTCGGCCTGAACGCTCGCCGCTTCTACCGCATCGACTAAGCGCCGCGCGCCAGGGTCTATTTCAGACGTAGGCCAGATGATCGAAGGTGGCGACGCTCAACGTCGGAGCGTTGTGGGACAGCACAGACAGGCCGCTGAACACCGTCGCCGGCATGCCGACGTCGATGCTGCCCACCTGGGTCCAGTTCACCCCATCCGGCGAAATGAAGCCGGTGAAGGTGTTGCCGGCCCGCGTCAGCCGCACCCAGTACGGCGCAGTGATCCCCGCCAGCAGGTTGACCGTGCTGGTGCCGCCACCGGTGCCGCCGCGGTAGCTCATTTGCGCGCCGTTGCCTGGGGTGAGCGCCAGCATCACGTTCTGCGCGTTGCCGTCCAGCGTGGCGCGCATCATCACGCCGGACTTGGCCCAGGCATTGGTGTTGCCGATGCTCGCCACGCGCGCGGTGATGCTGCCGTCGCCGGTGGCACAGGCCGAGGCGAAATGGAAGCCATCGTTGTTGCCCCAGATGTCGGCGCCGCCGCCGGCCACCGTGTACACGCCGTTGGCCAGGCTGGCGCTGCCTTTCACCGCCACCGCACCGACGTCAACGTCGAACATCGGCGACGGCAGCGACGAGCCGCTGAGCGCGGCGATGTCGGCCGCGCTGGCGGCGCCGTTGTAGATGCGAAAATCGTCGATCATGCCGTTGAAGGTCGGATCGGGGTATTGCGACCGGCCGATGTAATTTTGCGTGGTGTGCCCGAGCTGGAACGGCGGCATGCGGAAGTCCGGCGCGGTCTTGATGGGCGCGCCGTTCAGGTAAATGGTGACGTCGGTGCCCGCCAGCGTCACCGCGACATGCACCCATTGCGAAGCGGGCAGCGTGGTCGGCGTATCGACACGCCATTCGCTGTCGCCGCCGTTGAGCGTGACCGAGAACCCCAGCGAGCCGCGGCCGGTGTGCGGCGACAGGTACATATAGTGCAAGGTGTTGCTGCCGAAATCGAAAATCCGGCTCCAGGTCTGGCCACCGTTCCAGTACACCCAGGCCGCGATGGTGAAGTCGCCGACGGTGTCGACCACATTGGCCGGCAGGCTCGCATACGCGCCATTGCCGTTCAGCGCCAGCGCCGTGCCCTGCCCCGCCACTCCTGCCGCCCACGCGGCGCCGGCGGCCAGCGTGCCGGTGTGGCCGTTGCCGGTGCTGTCGGCGGCGCTGGCGCCGCTGCCCTCGTCGAACGTCAGGCGGGTATGCAGCCTGACGCCGGCGATGCCCTGCACCTCGTTCGAGGCGGCCGTCTCGCCTGACGGCGTGCTGGCCGTGACGACGTAGTAATACACGCCGGCCGCCAGGTTGGTGTCGGTGTAGGTCAGCAGGTCGGTGATGCCGGAGGCGATCACCGTGTAGGGACCGCCGGCGGTAGTGCCGCGCTTGACGCTGTAGCCGCTGGCGTAGGCGCTGCCCCACCACGACAGCACCACCTGGCCGCCGGTGGTCACGGCGCTCAGGCCGCTGGGCGCCACGCCGGCCGCGATCGGGTCGCGCGTGAACAGCAGCGTGCCATAGCCCAGCTGGTCCCAGGTGCCGCCCGTCTGCGGATAGCGTCCGCCCCCTTCCGGCGCCACTTTCTGCGCGAATTGCTGCGTGTAGGGCGCGGCCAATCCCTTGCGGTTGACGTAGTGGTTGTAAATCAGCGCCCATGCGGGCCGGGAGTTGCCCTGCGCCGAGGTGGAAAACGCGGTGGCGTAGAAACCCGGCACGTAGTAGTTGACGAACGGGACGGTGTTGTAGGAGGAGCCCGACTGGATCAGGTTGCCCTTGGCGGAATATTCGCAGGCCGCCAGCACCCGGTTGTTGTCGTAGCCGTACAGGTCGATACCCTGGTTCCACGCCATTTCGCAGATGGTGGTGACCAGCGTCACGCTGAGCATGTTGTGGCCCTGGTCGCGGCCGGACTCCTGGGTCTGTCCCAGATAGCCGGGATGGATGTAAAACACCATTTGCGCGATCGCGCCATTGCCCAGGCCCTGCTTGAAATAGGACACCGCGTTGTCGAAGCGGACGTGGTCGTCGCACAGCACCGCGATGGCCATGGTGGCGGCCAGGCTGCTCAAGTCCCAGTTGGAGAACACGGTCAGATTGCTGAAGCCGCCGGTCAGCGGCAGGAACACGTTGATCATCATTTGCTGGAAGGCGGCCAGGTCGGCCGCGGCCCAGCCGGAATAGCCGCGCATGATTTCCGCCGCGTTGGCCAGCTGATAGCCCTGCAGGCCCGCAGCCAGGTAGCCGTCCCAGTGGCCGTCCGTCAAGTTGATGCCGGTGAGCGTGGAGCCCCACGCGTTGAGGATCTTCACGGCGGTGTTGGCCGCGGCCAGGTTGCCGGTGATTTTCCACTGCAAGGCATTCAGGTAGGCGGCCATGGTATCCCACTGCAGATACTGGACGTTATCGCCATGCACGCCGTCGTTGCGGTAGATCACCGCTCTCGCCGACGGCGTCCACGTGTTGCTGGCCAGATTATTCTGCAACATCAGGTTCCAGTCGTCGATCCATGGCGATGCCTGGTTGCCGACCTTCAGGCTCATGCGGTCGAAGTCGGCCTGGGTGTGCAGCAGACCGGGATGGGTGAAGGTGCCGGGCGCACCGCCCATGCGCTTGGGCGCGCCTTGCAGGGCCGCCGTGGCGGCATCCGCTCCGCCGCCGCCGCAACCTGCCAGGCTCAACGGGCCGAGCGCGGCGAAACCGAGTGTGCTGGCGCAAAAGTTCCGGCGCTTGGGGGAAAAAGGTTGGTTAGTGTTAGACATGGTATCCAGACTGAATGGGTGTGGGCCATGCATACCGGATCGCCAGGAAGGCCGGCGCCGCTCCGGTATGCGCCTTTGCTGAAGTCGCAACCGCGAACACCGCGCTGACGACGGGCCGATTATGTCAGTTAATATTGCCGTGCAGCAATCGTGCGCAGGGGTTGGGAAAAATCGTAATCCGGCTTGTCGGATTTAATAATTCGTAAGCAGGTTTTAGCAAGCCATCCATTACAACTGAATTGCAAGCCGCACACCGCCATTAAAATCGGCCATTTTCATTCGCCGAGCCACATACATGATGCATGTCACCCTGCAAATAACAAGCGGATTAATAGCCACAACCGGCGTCAAGTTAATTAAAAATATATAAAAATATTCGTTGGAATAAACCAACACAGGCATTATATTTTTAAAAATAAATGTAATACTACACAGCCGTTTCCCTCCAAGAGTTATTACCATCCTCCACTTGTTACTATTGGAAAGGTAGTATTATGCCTGTCGATAACGTCAATAAGTCCTCGCCCGGTTTTCAGCAAACATATGAAGTGATCGTCATAGGCGGTGGCCCGATGGGGCTAGCCACCGCGTATTACAACAGCAAACGTTCGGCCTCCACGCTGGTGTTGGAACAGTTCACGTTCATCAACCAGCAAGGCAGCTCAGCCGGTGTTTCGCGCCAGTTCCGCATCCCCTATCCGGATGAATACATGGTGAAGATGGCCGAAGATGCGCTGCCCTACTGGGCCGAACTGCAAACCCACAGCAGTGAACAACTGCTGACGACGGTCGGCACCCTGTGGTTTGGCGACCCGACAGTCCAGTCGACTGAAGGCAACATCGCCGCCGCGGAACTGGCCATGCAGGCGCAGGACGTGGCCTACACCTCCTTGACCGTGGCGGAAATCGAAGAGCGATATCACTTTAAAGACTTGCCAGACAATTACCGGGGCCTGTTCCAGGCCGACGGCGCCAGCATCGACTTGCGCGCCACCCAGCGCACCCTGTACGACTGCAATCTCGCCAGTCCGCACGTGACGATGCTCGAGCAGTCGCCGGTTATAGGCATTCAGCAATCCGATCAATTATTCATGGTGACGACTCCTGGCGGAACTTACGTCGGCAAGAAGTTGGTGGTGGTGCCCGGGCCTTATATCAACGACGTCATTAACCTGCTCAATTTCCGGGTCGAGGCGACGTATTGGAATATGGCCTCGGCCTATTTCAAGAAAACCGACCCCACCATTCAATACCCGACCTGGTTTGTTTTCCAGCAACCGGAAGGCAAAAGCGGGAATCAGTTCTATGGTTTTCCCGAAGTCGATTGGGACCACCCCGACTATATCCGGGTTGCGCCGGACTTCGTGATGACGCCCCTGTCCGATCCCAATCTGGCCAGCTTTGTCCCCAACCCCGAGGAATTGGCGTACACGTCCGAGTGGGTGCGCAAGCATATGACCGGACTCGACCCGACCCCGCATTACAAGTCCACCTGCCTGGTGGCGCTGAGCACGATCGCCGGCAAGGAAATGCTGATCGACTTTGCCCCAAGGTATGTGCCCAACCACCAAAACATCGTCATGTATGCAACCGGCTGGGCCGCCAAGTTCGTGCCGCTGCTGGGCAGCATCCTGTCGGAAATGGCGCTCGACGGCAAGAGCACGTACGACATCTCGCACTTCCAGACCGGCCAACTCTACTTCAGAGCCATGTAAATAATTTAGCTACTTATATCGGGAGTCCCAAATGGTTGACAAGAATACGGCATTGAACACCGGCATGCAGGATGGATTGAAACTCGACGTGGCCATCGTGGGCGCCGGCATTTCCGGCATCTACACCGCCTACCGCCTGACCAAGGCAGGCGCCAGCACCGGCAGTCAGGTACAGGTCTTCGACATGAACACCCGCATTGCCGGACGGCTCGAATCGGTACGCCTGCCCGGCATGCCGACGGTACAGGGTGAACTGGGCGGCATGCGCTACCTGACCTCGCAAAAGATCGTCACCACGCTGATCGAAGAGGTCTTCGCCGATCAGATGGAAGCGGTCGAATTCCCGATGGGCGATCCGGCGGACCTGTATATCTACTTGCGCAAAGACCGCTGCATGCAAAACGCCTGGACGGCAGCGCAGGACAAGCACGAGAAGCTGGCCACCCGCTACTATCTGGACGACGAAGACATCGGTTTCAGCGCCGATCAGCTCTTCAGCAAAGTGATTTACAACGTGCTGATGGCAGATCCGTGGTTCAGGGAGCGTTTCGGCGACTACGTCAGCCAGGATGGCGAGTACACCTACACCATCAAACTGACGCTGCGGCAGTGGGACCAGATCAAACCCTACCTGACCTACCGCTTCGAAGGCTCGCCGTACGACAAACGCCTCGTCAATGACATCGGCTTCTGGAATCTACTCAAGGACCAGGTATCGCAGGAGGGCTACACCTTCCTGTCGACCGCCGGCGGCTACTACTCCAACACCATCAACTGGAACGCGGCGGAGGCCTTCCCCTACATGATCGGCGACTTCTCGGCCGGCGCGACGTACAAGACCATCGCCGAGGGTTTTGACAGCACGGTCTATGCGATGGCGAACGAGTATATGCGCCACGAAGGCGCATGCATCTGGTCCGAAAACAAGCTGCTGACCTTTAACCGGCAACACCCGCACAGCGCCACCCATCGCTATGAACTCGTGTTCCTCAACCTGAGCTCGAACCAGCAATGGCGGGTCTATGCCAATCGCCTGGTGCTGGCGATGCCGCGACGCTCGCTGGAGCTTCTGGACCAGGACAATTTCTTCTTCAACATCAACGAGAACGCCGAACTGAACAACAACATCCGCTCGGTCATCAAGGAACCCGCGTTCAAGATCCTGATGGGATTTGAAACGCCGTGGTGGAAGGAGCTGGGCATTAACGCCGGCCATTCGATCACCGACTTGCCGATGCGTCAGTGCTACTACTTCGGCACCGCGAAAGCGACCGACCATTCGATGCTGCTCGGCAGCTACGGGGACATGGAAACGGAGACGTTCTGGAAGGCTCTGTCCGACGATCCGGTGAAGTTCCGGCCACGTGCGACCAAGCTGGCCTCGCAGTTTGAAGTCGAGACACTGAACGACGTCGCGGCGAGCGAAATGATGGTCAAGGAGGTGGTCAAGGAGCTGCGCGAGCTGCACGGCGTGGGGATTCCCATGCCCTACGTCACGTGGTTCAAGGACTGGGGCGACGACCCGTTTGGCGCCGGCTATCATGCCTGGAAAGCCGGCTACAAGGTGCAGGATGTGATGCCCTACATGCGCAAGCCCTCGCCGACAGAGGACATACACATCTGCGGCGAAGCCTATTCGGACCAGCAAGGTTGGGTTGAAGGCGCCTTCTGCGAGGCGGAGAAGATGCTGCAGTCCTATTTCGGCCTGCCCCGCCCGAGCTGGCTGCCAGCCGACTATTACCTCGGCTGGTAGAGCGCCGGGGCCCTGTGCGCGGTGCCGATGGCTCGTTACATGGGCCATCGGCACCGGCATCAGCAGCAGGACCAGCGGCGGCAGGGTCAGGATCGCCGCCAGCGTGGTCATCGCAATCCAAAAAGAAAAAGCCCCTGAAAATCTGGGGCTTAGTCTCATCCGCTTGCCTGCCGGCGCCAGCGGTTGCCGGCTACGGCATCATTCCCACCCGGATATCAAAAATACCATCATCGACATTGCGGCATCATACTTCCAGCGCAAGCGGCCTAACCGCTTTGGCAATGGCTTTTCCCGCCGTTATCTCGGCTTTACGCAAATCATAGGCACTTTGAAGGTTCAGCCAGCCTTGCGCTTCGCTTCCATAATAACGCTCCAGCCGCAGCGCGGTATCAGCCGTGACGCCGCGTTCGCCTTTGATGATTTCGCTAAGGCGCGAGTAAGGGACATGCAGCGCCAAGGCCACTGAACGAACGCTGACGCCCATAGGCTTGATATAGTCCTCCAGCAACACCTCGCCAGGATGAACCGGACGCATACCGTTCTTAAACATGATCTTCTCCTCAGTGTGGGTCCTCGATCAACTAATGTTGGCAAACCTGCGACTCTTACCCTTTGTGAACAGGATCTCCATGTCAGCGCACGCAAAGGACTGGATTGACATATGCCGACGTTATCTGTTAACCGGTTAGCAGTCAACAACATGTCGGCGTGTCGCGCACATTGCCGTGACCACCGCTCGTTGCACGGCTGGTTAAGTCGCTTGCGCGCTCGGTTATAAGGCGGATGGGAGCGGCGAAAAGACTGGTATTTCGCTATAGGATGCGACGCAGTATCACCGTTCGACAACAACCATCCAAAATCAGGAGCTACCGATGTCTACCGTCCTCGCAACACAAGAACAATTCTTCAGCAACCCTTTGTCGGCACTGGACTTTGTCGATCGTATAACAGGAACCGGCGTCAGCGACGCGCAGCTGTCCAAACTTGGGGCCCTGCCTGAGCGGGCGTGGTCGTCCCTGATGCGGGTGGCTGTGCACAAGCACGGCGTCGCGGCGCCGGCGGGCATCGAGATTCCGCTGCCGGATCAGGAGGATGACGCCTACACCAATGAAATTCTCGAAGACGTGGGCATCGCCCTGGCCACCTACCTGGGCATCGCCTCGGTGGTGGCCGGCGTGCTGGCCGCGATCTTCTCCGCAACCGTCGCGCCGGCCTTGTTCTTCGCCGCTTGCTCGGCGATCTTTGGCATCCTCGCGCTGGGGCTTGCCGCGCTGATCGCGTTCCTGAAGTGGGTCATCCAGCCGGAACTGCATTCCTCCATCGAGTTCGGTGGTAAGGGCGGCACGCTGTTCCGCGACGTGCTGGACCACCACCAGACTGCGGATTGGGCATTCCGTGATTTCCCGCAGAGCGTGGCCAGCCAATGGGAAGTGGATCGCGTGGATATCTGGACCGGCAACGTGGTCGATGCGATCCAGATGCATTGGCGCGGCAAACCGGGCTCGCCGTATGCGGACAAGCGCGTCAGCGGACGCAAGTTCGGCGGCGGTGGCGGCCAACTGCATCAGTTCACGTTGCAGCCGGGCGAATACATCGCCAACGTCAAGGTCAAGGCTGGCGCGGTGGTGGACAGTGTGCAATTCAAGACCAATATCCGCGTGTCCGACAGCTTTGGTGGCGGTGGCGGCGACCGCGAGGCCACGCTCGGTGGCGGCGATGACGGCCAGGGACCGGTGATCGGCCTGCTGGGCCGCGCTGGCGGCGTGATCGATGCGCTGGGCGTGCAGCATGCGCTGCAAACCAATCACACCGTGGTCTATGGCGGTAGCGGCGGCATTCCCTTCCTGATCAACCTGTCCGGCATGCAGCGCCTGGTGCGGCTCGACGTCTGGCAGGGCGCGTACATCGACGCCATCCAGCTGCACTGGCTGAACCAGGACAGCGCCCTGGTCAGCGGTCCGATGTACGGCGGCTACACGATCGGTGGCGTCGGCGGCGAGAAAAAGTCGATCGAGTTCGCCGCCGACGAGACGATCCAATCGCTAGTGCTACGCACGGAACTGTACGTCGACCATCTCCGCGTGGTGACCAACAAGCAGACGGTCGATTTTGGCGGTAATGGCGGCACCGAACGTCCAGCCATCAACCTGGGCGGCCGCAAGCTGCTGGGCTTCGTCGGACGCTACACGAAGTTCGTGGACCAGTTCGGCGTGATCTTCGCCGACTGACTGCGCCGCGCCGCCCCGCCCCGGCGGCATCACTCGGCCGCATGACGCCGGCGGTGCGCGCCCTGCGCGCCTCAGGCCATCCGGTGAAGCGCCAGCGGCTGGCATGCCAGCCGCTGTATCCATTCATCCCAGCGGTCGGGCGACCAGGCCGGCGACGTTGTACCGCCGCGATCCGCCAGCGCGAAGCCGCGCGCGCCGCGGGCGCTGATGCCGCGCGCGCCGCGGGCGCTGATGCCGTAGGCGCGGGTGAAAGCGCGGCTGAAGCTCTCCGGATGGGCAAAGCCGACCATGCGCGCCACGGCGGCGATGCTGGGCCGCGCGTCGGGGGCCAGGGACACATCGGAAGCGATTCCCGCGTGCCACGGGCCGGGGGAGCACAATAGCTGGCGCGCCTTCTGCAATCGGCGGCGCTGGATGTAGCGGGCGGCGCCGCCGTCGGCCTCGAACAGATACTGCAGCGTGCGCAGCGACAGTCCGGCATGCGCCGCCAGCCGGGCCGGCGACAGCTGGCTGTCGTGCAGGTTCTGATCGATGTGGCGCAGCAGGACCAGCTTGATCCCGGCCGCCGACGCCTGACGCTGCTCCTCGGTCGGCACGCCGTTGAGCGCCGCCGCCGCCAGCGCCAGGATGGTGGGCGTGATCGCCACCGCATGCGAAGCGCGCATCTGGCCCGAGGTTTGCAGGACCGTCTTAAGATGCTCGCGCAGCAACGTCACCAGTGGCAGACGGCCATCGAGCACGCGCTGGTGCTGGCCGTCCGGCTCGTGCAGCATGGACGCCAGCAGGGCGCGCGGCGCCACCAGCGTGAGATTGGTGGCCGTGTTGATCTCGGTGGACAGCGGCTGGCCCAGGTCCGTCACCCACAGGTCGCCGGGGCTGGTGCCGGGCGGATGGCGGCCAGTCAGGCTGCGGCAACTGCCGTGGGTGTAAAACTGCAGCAGATAGTGGTCCAGGCCATCGCGCCAGACCCGGCTGGCGGGACGCTGGAAGCGCTGCGGCGCCATGCTGGCCATGCCCACCGCCAGCGCGCCCAGATGACAGGCTTCCACGCGATAGCGAGGGTCGTCGCGCCCGACGGGCAACGGCTGCGAGTCGAACATCACGCCGATCTGCTCACGCCAGATGGCGGTGGCGCGGGCGGGCGGCAAGCCCTCGGTATCCATCACTATGCGCGGGATGGGCGCGTCGGTTGGTGCTCTCATCGGGCGGCACGAAATGAATTCCAATGATGTATTTTATATTATTATCAATCAGGAATGGTTGCTACAGCGCTTAGCGATTCCAGACCAACGATACTTGAGAATATTGCGGGTAAAAAGCTATCGCGACCAGCAATCTATCAAAAAAAAAGCTCGCCGAAGCGAGCTTTAAAACAAATGTCAACTAGTTTCCAAAAGGAAGCTTCACTCCCACTCGATGGTCGCAGGCGGCTTGCCCGAGATATCGTAGACCACGCGGTTAATGCCACGCACTTCGTTAATGATGCGGTTGGACACTTTGCCCAGCAGCGCATGCGGCAGGTGCGCCCAGTGCGCCGTCATGAAGTCCTGCGTCTGCACGGCGCGCAGTGCCACCACATATTCGTAGGTGCGGCCATCGCCCATCACGCCCACCGATTTCACCGGCAGGAACACGGCGAACGCCTGCGACGTCGCTTCGTACCAGTTGGTCGGCACGCTGTCCTGGTCGAAGCCTGGCACCACCACCGGCTCGTACGGCGTGTTGCGCAGCTCTTCGATGAAGATGGCGTCGGCGCGGCGCAGCAGGTCGGCAAAGTCCTTCTTCACTTCGCCGAGGATGCGCACGCCCAGGCCTGGGCCTGGGAACGGATGACGGTAGACCATGTCATGCGGCAGGCCCAGCGCCACGCCCAGCTTGCGCACTTCGTCCTTGAACAGTTCGCGCAGCGGCTCCAGCAGCGACAGCTTCATGTGCTCCGGCAGGCCGCCCACGTTGTGGTGGCTCTTGATGGTCTGGCCCTTCTTGCCCTTGCCGGCCGATTCGATCACGTCCGGATAGATGGTGCCCTGCGCCAGCCACTTGGCGTTGACCAGCTTGCCCGATTCGGCATTGAACACTTCGACGAATTCGCGGCCGATGATCTTGCGCTTCTGCTCGGGATCGGCGACGCCGGCCAGGTGGCCCATGAACTGGTCCTCGGCATCGACGCGGATCACTTTGACGCCCAGGTTCTTGGCGAACATGTCCATCACCATCTTGCCTTCGTCCAGGCGCAGCAGGCCGTGGTCGACGAACACGCAGGTCAGCTGGTCGCCGATGGCGCGGTGGATCAGCGCGGCGGCCACCGACGAATCGACGCCGCCGGACAGGCCCAGGATCACCTCGTCGGTGCCCACTTGCGCGCGGATTTTCTCGACCGCTTCCGAGATGTAGTCCGGCATGTTCCAGTCCGATTTGCAGCCGCAGATCTCGTGCACGAAACGGCCCAGCATGGCCTTGCCCTGCACCGTGTGCGTGACTTCCGGGTGCCACTGCACGCCGTAGTAGCGTTTCTCTTCGTTGGCCATGGCGGCGATCGGGCAGCTCGGGGTGTTGCCCATCAGGACGAAGCCTGGCGGCATCTCCAGCACCTTGTCGCCGTGGCTCATCCACACTTTCAACATGCCGTGGCCTTCGTCGGTGACGAAGTCGGCGATGCCGTCGAGCAGCTTGGTGTGGCTGCGGGCGCGCACTTCGGCATAGCCGAATTCACGCACCAGGCCGTTCTCGACCTTGCCGCCCAGCTGGGCCGCCATGGTTTGCATGCCGTAGCAGATCCCCAGCACCGGCACGCCCAGTTCGAACACGGCGTCCGGCGCGCGCGGGGCGTCGCCTTCCAGGGTCGAGCTGTGGCTGCCCGACAGGATCACGCCGGCGGCGCCGTAGTTGCGCACGAACTCGTCGCTGACGTCATACGGGTACACTTCCGAGAACACGCCGGAGTCGCGCACGCGGCGCGCGATCAGCTGGGTGACTTGGGAGCCGAAATCGAGAATGAGGATTTTTGAGTGCATGAGTAATGTACTGGAGAGGTAAAGAATAGAAAAACGCCGGCTGAACTCAGCCGGCGTTGCAAGGACTGTTTAGTCGCCGGAACGGTAGTTCGGCGCTTCCTTGGTGATTTGCACGTCGTGCACATGCGATTCGCGCATGCCGGCCGAGGTGATCTCGACGAACTCGGCTTTGTTACGCAGTTCGTCGATGGTGGCGCAACCGCAGTAACCCATCGATTGACGCACGCCGCCGACCAGCTGGAAGATGATCGCCAGCACGCTGCCCTTGTAGGCGACGCGGCCTTCGATACCTTCAGGCACGAACTTGTCGGCCTTCATGGTGGCGTCCTGGAAGTAGCGGTCGGCCGAACCGTCGGACATGGCGCCCAGCGAGCCCATGCCGCGATACGATTTGTACGAACGGCCCTGGTACAGGATCACTTCGCCCGGCGCCTCTTCGGTGCCGGCAAACATGGAACCCATCATCACGGTCGAGGCGCCGGCCGCCAGGGCCTTGGAGATGTCGCCCGAGAAGCGGATGCCGCCGTCGGCGATACATGGCACGCCGGTGCCTTCCAGCGCTTCGGCGACGTTGGAGATCGCGGTGATCTGCGGCACGCCGACGCCGGCCACGATACGGGTGGTGCAGATCGAGCCCGGGCCGATGCCGACCTTGACCGCGTCGGCGCCGTATTCGACCAGCGCCTTGGCGGCGGCGGCGGTGGCGATGTTGCCGCCGATGACGTCCACCTGCGGGAACTTGGTCTTGATCCAACGCACGCGGTCGAGGATGCCTTGCGAGTGGCCGTGGGCGGTGTCGACCACCAGCACGTCGACGCCGGCGGCGACCAGCAGTTCGATCCGCTCTTCATCCTTGGCGCCGACGCCGACTGCGGCGCCGACCAGCAGCTTGCCCTGCGAGTCTTTCGACGCCAGCGGGTGCTCGGTGGATTTCTGGATGTCCTTGACGGTGATCAGGCCGCGCAGTTCGAAGGCGTCGTTGACGACCAGCACGCGCTCGAGGCGGTGCTTGTTCATCAGGCGCTTGGCTTCGTCGCGGTCGGCGCCTTCCGCGCCCTCTTTGACGAACACCAGCTTGTCACGCGGGGTCATCTTGGCGCGCGCTTCGGCGTCGAGTTCCTTTTCGAAACGCAGGTCGCGGTTGGTGATGATGCCGACCACTTCCTTGCCTTCGACGACAGGGAAGCCGGAAATGCCATATTGCTCGGTCAATGCGATGACGTCGCGGATCTTCATGGTCGGCGGGATGGTGATCGGATCACGCAGCACGCCGGCCTCGAAGCGCTTGACGCGCGCCACTTCGCGAGCCTGATCCTTCGGATTCAGGTTCTTGTGGATGATACCTATGCCGCCCTCTTGAGCCATGGCAATCGCCAGGCGGGCTTCGGTGACCGTATCCATCGCTGCGGACAGCAAAGGGATGTTCAGACTGATATTGCGGGTCAGACGAGTTTTGAGGGACGTATCGGCAGGCAGAACATTCGAGTACGCGGGGACGAGCAGCACGTCATCAAACGTGAGTGCTTTTTGGAGTAGACGCATAGCATTTCCTATAGGCGCAAAAGCAGATTATACAGAAAACGCAGTGTTCTGTCTGAAACTTCGTCAGACGACCGGAGCGCGGCAGATGGCGACGTCAGGCAACAGCAGGCCGACGACGTGGCCACCGTCGTCCGAACTCGGGCGATTCGCCGTCTACACCCTATAAACCGTCATCGTAATGGACGAGTATTTCGCAGTTTCTTTAACCGGCACCTTCTTCCCGAGGACGTGAGTCACGCTATTGCATTCCTCGGCACTTGAGCAACTTAACAAGTAACCGTTCTCGACTAGCCTGGCGCTGTCGACCTGCGGCAGGATAGAGGCGGACAAGAGGATATGGAAGTCGACCGCGTCTTCGGTGTGCTGCATCGGGCGAGAACCGGTCGTCTGCCCTGGCTTGGGAAGCTCGCTAAGCGACTGATCGTAACAAATGGAAATCCCAAACTTCATACCGCCACAATCAAACCTGCCAGCCTTGGGGTTCGGAATGTGCACCGTATCTCCAGTGATGCTGATGACTTCATGGTAGTCACCAATCTTGTTGTACTTGGCTACACAGCGGCCGTTGTAATAGCAATGCGCGGTATTCTTGGCGATATGGGTCGCCGTTCCCAGCAGCGCCAGCTTGGCGCGGTATGTGGACACCGGTAACTTATCATGATGCATGACGCCGCCACTCATCCAACTGGGCGGGGAAACCGGCCCATCCATGACGACGGCAGCCGGCCGGCCACATGTAAATTTAGGGTCCGCCAACCGTGCCGTGTACTTCACACGGCGGCCTTGGGTGCGCCCATCATCGCCATCCACGGCCAGGAGTTTTCTCCATGCGACAGTCCCGGGCACGATCAGCGCGTTTTTGAACTGCAAGCTCATTGCTTCGAACTCCGTTCTCAGCATCAAAAGGAGGGCCTGCTCCAGCTGCCGAAAGTCACCCGCATGATGGTTGCGGGGCTCTGTGAGCGGGTTGGCGAACATATATTCCGGCGCCAAAAAGATACAACGTATGCGGTGTTCATTGCCCGCCATCGGCTCGTGTAGATCGACATACCTCATCAAGTCGGCCAGTGCGGTCTTCATGTGCATGAGCCTGTCGACGATGGGCATATCTTGCCGTGCCATAGTATCAAAATGGAATAGGGCAACGATAACTTTGCGGACCACCTCGGTGCCGACCTTCTTCTCCCGCGTGGCGAACAACGAGGTCAGGTTACCAATGTTGACAACCTCGGACATCATCGACGCCCCGCTCGTGCCGCCAACGCGCACTCTCACATGAGCCGCATCGATCTTCGCAATGACTTCGCCCGTCCAATCAGGACCGAGCCCAGTGACGGTGACGTACTGACCAACTCGAAATGTCATGCATCCTCCAGGCCGAATGAATTCGATGGCAAAAGGTGAAATTATCAATTGGACAACCACCAGGCATCGTAGTCTCGTCCGTTGGAACATGCAATTAAATCAATGAACAGGCGAGTCTTTTCCGGTCGTCAACAACGTTCCTTTCCATCCACGTTGCAAAAAAGCCACGACTTATCAAGCAGATCTTAAAGGCCCCAAAGCTACGTGTTTGCTAGTTAAGACGGGCTTATCACTACAAAGTCTGAACAATTTGATAAACAATATATATAGAAAACCAAGAAAAATTGCTGTACTTTACGAAACGTAGTCATTTGGGCCAGAGGCACACAACCGTTGCCGTCTGACATGTTCAACGCGCTCGCTTGCCGTAGCGAATTGTATGCAAGCAAACAATACCATTGGGGCATCATGAACTTGAATAAATACCTGATCGGACTCGTAGCCACCGTTGCTACCAGCTCCGCTTTCGCCAGTCCTTTGCTAAACGAAGGATTCAATGACATCAACACCCTGGCCTCCAGCGGCTGGGTGATGAGCAACAACAGCACCGGCACTGTCAATGGCAGTGCCAACATCGCTGGCGGCCTGACCAACTGGTTCCAAGGCACTGACAAGTTCAATGCAGCTGAAGGACCTGCAACCTCCTACATTTCAGCGAACTATCTCAACGCGACCTATGGCGGCGCCGTCAGCAACTGGTTGATCACGCCCGAAGTGGCGCTGTCGAACGGCGAAAAACTGAACTTCTCGTTGCGCCTGCTCGGCGAAGGCGGGAGCGATACCGTCGAGGTCTACTACAGCGCTCACGGCGCCAGCACCAACGTTGGTTCCGGTGACTTCGTTTTGCTGCATCCGGCATTTAGCTCGAACTCCGGTAGCGAATGGGCGAACTATTCGCTGACCCTGTCCGGCCTGTCGGGCGCGACCAGCGGCCGCTACGCGTTCCGCTACGTCGTGGACAACACCGCGTTTAACGGCGACACCATCGGCATCGACCAGGTCAATATCAGCGCCGTGCCGGAACCAACTACCGCACTGCTGCTGCTGCTGGGCTTGGGCGTGGTGGGCTTCAGCCGCAAGAAGCAGCTGCGCCTGCTGGCACTGGCCGGCCTGTCGGCCAGCACCCTGGTGGCGCAAGCGGCCGAGCCGCAAACCGGCGCCAATGGCCTGATGAGCTTTCCCAACTCGCGCGTCGTCGTCGCACCGGAGCTGAGCGTGAACGCCGCGCCGGCAGGCGCCGGCATGGTCGCCTATAAAGATGCGGCCACCGGCCAGCTGGTCGGGCCGTCGGCCGAGCAAGCCGCCGAACTGGCCGCCGCAGCCGTGCCAGCCACCAGCGCCAAGGCCACCGGCCGTCTGGCACTGGGCGGCCGCATCGCGCCGCTGACCACCAAGCAAGGCGGCGTCGGCCGCAAGCTGGACGACTCCACCGCCAGCTTTGCCGTCATCCACAAAGATGCCGATGGCAACCTGACCGAATCCTGCGTCCCCGGCGAAGAAGTCGCCCACCACCTGGCGCACGGCCCTAGCCTGCCTGCCGTGAAAGGAGAACAACAATGAAGCGCTTTACCCTGAACGCCCTGGCCGCTGCTGCCGCCTGCCTGTTCGCCTCCTCCAGCTTTGCTGCCGCGACCATCGTGATCGTCAACGGCGACCCGGCCAACGTCGGCTTCAATGACCCGACCGTGGTCGCTCCCGTCGGCGGCAACGCCGGCACCACGCTGGGCGTACAACGCCTGAACGCGTTCCAGGCCGCCGCCAACAAATGGGGCGCCACCCTGACCAGCACCACCCCGATCCGCGTGCTGGCCACCTGGGAAGCGCTGACCTGCACCTCCTCGTCGGCCGTGCTGGGCAGCGCCGGCGCCACCGAGGTGTTCCGCGACTTCGCCGGCGCACCGCAAGCCGGCGCCTGGTTCGGCAAGGCCCAGACCGGCAAGCTGACCGGCGCCGACCCCGACGCCACCACCGCCGACATCCGCGCCCGCTTCAACATCAACCTGGGCAGCCCTACTTGCCTGGCCGGCTCGCCGTTCTACCTGGGCCTGGACGCCAACCACGGCACCGCGGTCGACCTGGTGACCGTGCTGACCCATGAATTCGGCCACGGCCTGGGCTTCCAGACCTACACCAACGGTTCGACCGGCGCGCAGCTGGACAACACGCCGAGTATCTGGGACTTCTTCCTGAAGGACACCACCACCAACAAGCTGTGGAAAGACATGACGGCCGCCGAGCGCGCCGCCTCGTCGCTGAAATCCGGCAAGCTGGTCTGGAATGGCCCGATCGCCAACAGCTATGTCAACACCGTGCTGCAACAAGGCGCGCCAGCGCTAACGCTGCTGAGCCCCGCCAGCATCGCCGGCGCCCTCCAGGTTGGCACCGCCAGCTTCGGCCCGACCCTCAGCAGTCCAGGCATGACCGGCGAGATCATGCCGGTGGTCGACACCGCGCCTAACCTCGGCCTGGCCTGCGGTCCACTGTCGCCGCTCAACGCCGCCGCCGTCAACGGCAAGATCGCACTGGTGGACCGCGGCACTTGCGCCTTCACGATCAAGGCCAAGGCGGTGCAGAACGCCGGCGCGATCGGCGTCATCGTTGCCGACAACGCGCCGGGTTCGCCGCCGCCAGGCTTGGGCGGCGCCGATCCAAGCGTCACCATTCCAGCGGTGCGCATCTCGCAGGAGGACGGCATTGCGCTGAAAGTGGCCCTGGCCAAGCGCACCCGCCTGCACTCCAACGTGTTTGCCAACCTGGGTGTAAACCTGGCCTTGCGCGCGGGCGCCGATTCGGCCGGACGCCTGCTGATGTTCGCACCTAACCCTTACCAGGGCGGTTCGTCGGTATCGCACTACGACGTCAGCGCCTTCCCTAACCTGCTGATGGAACCGGCAATCAACAACGACCTGACCCACGAGGTCACGCCGCCGAACGACCTGTCCTTCCCGCTGCTGCGTGATGTAGGCTGGTAAGCAGACCCTGCAACTGGCTGGCCCGTCCGGCGGCCAGCCCCGACAGCCCGTCGTCCATCCCGGACGGCGGGCTTTTTCTTTATGGTTGACAGTTGCCGTGAATCATGGCGAAATCAGTGCCTGCCTCACTGGTTTCTGGAGCGTCACCATGACTGACCGTACTTTGCATTGCCTGGCCGGCGCCCTGCTGCTGGCCGTTTCCTCGCTGGCGATGGCCCAGTACCTCTGGATCGACGACAAGGGCGTCAAACAGCTGTCGGACCGCCCGCCGCCACCCTCGGTGCCGGAGCAGCGCATTCTGAAGGCGCCCGGCAAGGCGCCGCCCAGCTTTAACCCCAATGCCGAGGCCGAAGCGCCGGCGGCCGAACCGGCGCCGGAAAGCGCCGTCAAGCGGCCGCCCACGCTGGCCGAGCGGAACGCCGACTTCAACAAACGCAAGGCCGATGCCGCCGCCGCCGACAAAAAGGCCGCCGACGAGGCCAGGCAAAAAGCCGACATCGCCGCCAACTGCGACGCCGCCCGCAAGAACCAGCAGGCGCTGGCCGACGGCGTGCGCATGAGCAATTACGACAGCAACGGCGAACGCGGCATCATGAACGACGCCGAACGCGCCGAAATGGCGAAAAAGAATCAAAAAGTGTTGGCTGGTTGCAAATAACCCCTGTCGGGACAAAGCCAAGCTGCCGTATGATATCGCTATCAACAAGCGCCATTGGCTAACCTATGATCAAGACAGCAGCGAACAAGAGCCGCGCCAGCGGCCGCATCACTTTAGCCATGGTGGCCGAGCGCGCCGGCGTGGCGACCATGACCGCCTCGCGCGCCATCACCCAGCCGGACATGGTGTCGCAGGCGCTGCGCGACCGCGTCGACCGGGCCGTCGTCGAGCTGGGCTACGTGCCCAACCGCGCCGCCCGCGCGCTGGCCTCGGCGCAATCGAAGGTGATCGCGGTGCTGGTGCCGTCGCTGTCGAACGCGGTGTTCACCGAAGTGCTGGCCGGCATCCAGGATGCGCTGGACGCCGACGACTACCAGATCCTGATCGGCAATACGCGCTATTCCGACAAGGAAGAGGAAAAGCTGATCGGCACGTATCTGCAGTCCAATCCCGACGGCATGCTGCTCTCCGGACTGAGCCACAGCCCGCGGGTGCAGCAGATCCTGACCAACTCGCGCGTGCCGGTGGTGTCGATGATGGACATGTCCACCGACACCACCCAGCTGACGGTGGGCTTCTCGCAGGTGCAGGCCGGCCACGCGATGACGCACTACCTGATCGAGAAAGGCCACAAGCGCATCGGCTTCATCGGCGCCCAGCTCGACGAGCGCACCTTGCGCCGCGCCGAAGGCTACCGCCAGGCCATGCGCGAGGCCGGCCTGGCCGACAGCAAGCTGGAGGTGATGGTCGGCGAGCCGTCCACCATCGCGCTGGGCGCCGAGCTGCTGGGGCGCATGCTGGCGCAGGCGCCCGATTGCGACGCCATCTTCTGCTGCAACGACGACCTGGCACACGGCGCGGTCTACCAATCCCAGCGGCGCGGCATCGCCGTGCCGTCGCAACTGGCCATCTGCGGCTTCAACGATTTGCCGGCCTCGGCCTGGATGAATCCCTCGCTGACCACGGTCGCCACGCCGCGTTACCGCATCGGCTACGAGGCGGCCAGGCTGCTGCGCGCCGTCATCAAGGGCGAGGAGCCGGCCAGCCGGCAGATCGACCTGGGCTTCACGCTGATGGCGCGCGAAAGCGCCTGACACGGCGCCGTGGGGCGCCCTACTCTTTCCAGTTGACCGCAACAGCGCCGATCTGCTGGTCGTTCCAGACCAGTACGTTCGCGCTGACGAAAGTGCCATTGGGATTCGCCATGATTTGCAGCCCATTGGTGTGGTAACGATAGGAACCGCCAAGCCGCTGGGCGGCCAGTTGCTCGGCGTGGCGGCCGCGCTCGCCCCAGGCTTGCGTCACGTAGAAAACCGCAGCTCCCAGCGTGATGGCCATGCCCAGCACCAGCGGCTTGCGCATGTCGTAACGCTTGCGGCCCTCGAACGCGCGCGCCTGCTCGATGCTGGCGCTGCTCAACGAGCGCAGCACCCAAATCCAGACGCCGCCTTTTAACAGCAGCAACAGGACAGTGCCCAGGTATGTGAGCGGTGTAAGCCGTATCTGCGCCAGCGTCAAGTCCAGTGGCTGGGCAAAGAGCAGCAGGAACCAGAGCACCATGCCGGACACCGTCGAATACAACATCCAGCGCAGCACCACGGCGACCCGCAACCCGCCCCAGATCAACACCAACGCCACCAACAGCGCAGCCAGATCGACGTTGAACATCGAACCGATACCGTGTGCGGCGTTCCAGATGGCGACGCCCAGGTCCAGCGCGGCGATGGCCAACAGCCCCTTGGCGGCGCGCCGCATGACGGGTTTGTAGCTCGCCGGATCGGCGCATATTTCGGGCGCTGCCGCGGATACTGGCCCTTGCAGCGCCAGCTCGGCAAGCCGGGCCTCGATTTGGGCGACGCGCTCGGGAAAACGCTCAGTGTCGATGCTGCGCAGGATCTGGCGTAACTGTTCTTCGTTGTACTTGCAATAATCGGGCTGGTTCAATGCTACTCCGTCATAGGTTGATCCAGGTCGCTGGGGCGACCAGGCGTGGAATCGGTGAGTGTAACGAAAAGTGCCGCGCCCGCGCAATCCGGCGCGCCGATCGGCCGCCGCGTCGTACACTGGCGCCATGCCCCCCTATCGAGAGAGAAGTATGCAATTCGCTAAGCATGAGGAACTGCAACGCGCGCTGGCCGACGCCGCGCCTGACATCATTGCGCCGCCTTTAACGCTGGCGGCCACGCCAGCTTTGCCGGCCGCCGAGCTTGCCGACGCCCACCTGAATATCGTGCGCCACAAGGATAGCGGTTGCATCCAGTTTGTGTTCCCGCGCCAGGGCGCGCAGTTGCTGGCGTCGCCACTATCGCCGGCCGCCGGCCGCATGGACTGGATCCTGCATGCGGCTTTGCGCGTAAAGGAAAGCATGACGCAGCAAATGATCGAGACCATCGAGGCCCACAACAAGCCGGAGGGCCTGCTCAGCCTGCGCCACGGCTGGCGCCAGCCGGCGACGGCGGCCGAGCTGACGGCCTCGCGCGGCCGCAAGGTGCTGCTGTTCGTGCACGGGATATTCAGTTCCATCGAAGGCGCCTTCAGCGACCTGGACGCCGACGACACCATGCAGCGGCTGCTGGCGCAGTACGACGGCCAGGTGTTCGGCTACGACCACTGGAGCATCGCCAAAACGCCGCAGCAGAATGCGCTGGACTTGCTGGCGCACCTGCCGGCCGACGCCGGCTGGGAGGTCGACATCGTCTGCCACAGCCGCGGCGGCCTGGTGGTGCGCTCGCTGTTGTCGGCCGCGCCGCACGCGCAGGACGCCACCCTGGCCGCCATCGGCCAGCAGCGCGTGGGCCGTATCGCCAGCGTCGGCAAGGCTTACTTTGTGGCGGCGGCGAATCAGGGTTCGCCGCTGGCGTCGCCGGACGAGGTCGAACACTTCCTCAACGCGGCGGCGATGCTGGCCTCCTTCAGCGGCGGCATGGCGCTGGACCTGGTGATCGGGCTGGCGCGGATGGTGGTGTCGCTGGGCTTCGAACGGCCCAGCGTGGAAGCGCTGGCCAGCGGCTCGGCGCTGATCGCGCAATTGAACCAAGGCGCCACCTTGCTGGCCAGCGCCAGCACCTATTACGCCCGCGCGGATTTCGATTTCGGCGGCTCGCTGCTGGCGCGTACCGGCGCTCTGCTCAACCGCATGCTGCTCGACAGCGACAACGACGTGGTGGTTCCGTACAGCAGCGTGCTGCTGCCGGCGGCGCAACTCGCCGACGAGCGCATGCTGAGCTTCGGCACGCCGCAGCAAAAACAATCGACGGTCTGGCATACCGAGTTCTTCAAGCAGGCCAGCATGCGCGCATTCTTGTCGCCTGCCGCCGCCCCGCGTTCAGGCCTGTGATTTGCGCCGGCGGCGGGCGTTTTTAGGGTCGGCGATCAGCGGACGGTAGATTTCCACCCGGTCATGCTCGCGCAGCACGGTGTCCAGCGTCTTCTTCTTGGCGTAGATGCCGACCTGCATCGTCGCCAGGTCGACTTCCGGCGCCTTCTGCAATACGCCGCTGAGGGCGATGGCCTGCTCGATGGTGGTGCCCACCGGCACCCGCAGCGCGCGCAGGAACTGCACCGCGTCGCTGGCGTAGCACACTTCGATGTTGAAGGTGTCAGCTGCCATACACCGTTTCCGCCCGCTTGCAGAAGGAATCGACCATGCTGTTGGCGATCATGCCGAACACCGGGCCCACCAGCTGCGCCAGCAAGGCGCTGGAGAACTCGTAGTGCAGGTCCAGCTCGATCTTGCAGGCATCCTCGCGCAGCGCCTTGAAGGTCCACACCCCGTCCAGGCACTTGAAAGGCCCGTCCACCAGCTTCATCTTGATCTCGGTCGACGGCGTGTTTTCGTTGGAGGTGGTGAAGCTCTGACGCACCCCGTGATAGTTGATGCCGACGCTGGCCGTGACCGTATTGCCATCGCGTTCGCGGATCTCCACACCACCGCACCACGGCAGAAATTTGGGATAGTCCTCGATCGCGGCGACCAGATCGAACATCTGCTGCGCGCTGTATCCGAGGAAAACTGATTTGTGCACTACTGCCATTGGCTAACCATTTGCTATGATGTTGAATTATTCGCGTTTCTGTGCGCGAAGCAGTAGTTTAACCGATACCATCCCATGACCATAGCCGATAACAAAAAAGCCTTTTTTGACTACTTCATCGAAGACCGCTACGAGGCCGGCATCGTCCTCGAAGGCTGGGAGGTCAAGGCCATCCGCGACGCCCGGGTGCAGATCAAGGAAGCCTACGTCACCATCAAGGGCGACGAGCTGTTCCTGTTCGGTGCCCACATCAGCGCGCTGCCGACCGCCTCCACCCACATCCACCCGGAAGCGATCCGCACCCGCAAGCTGCTGCTGCACCGCGCCGAGATGGACAAGTTGATCGGCAAGGTCGAGCGCGCCGGCTACACCCTGGTGCCGCTGAACCTGCATTACAAGGGCGGCCGCGTCAAATGTGAAATCGGCCTGGCCAAGGGTAAAAAGATGCACGACAAACGTGCTACCGAGAAAGACCGCGACGGCAAGCGCGAGGTGGCCGCCGCCATGAAGACCAATCGCCGCTAACAATGCCCGCGACACTGTTGCGCGCCCTGTACAAAACCCGGTCCCGCACCGGGTTTTTTATTGCCCGACGAGTTTCTAATTAGAAACACCCATGCTAAACTGGCAGAAGAATGATTTTACATTCGTGGCTGGCGCTTGCCGATGGCGCGCGGGCCGCGAACCAGACTAGACTCTTGACGACGAGGCAATGATGGCGCTGAAAACTGCAATGGCCCTGGCCGCCGGTATTTTGCTCGCAGGCTGCGCGTCGCGCTACACGCCGACCCCGGTGGCGAGCAACTTCCCCATCACCAAGCAGGCCAAGCTGCAGGCGGCCTACCACTGGGGCGTCATTTCCGACAATATCGAGAAAAGCATCGTGGCCGAGCTCAAGAAGAGCCCGCCCCGTCCGGTGTTCCTGAACGAAGCGCGCGAGCCGACCCCGTTCCAGCGCGCGCTGACCACCCAGCTGACCACCTCGCTGGTCAACGACGGCTACGCGGTCACGCGCAGCCCGGCCGGCTCGCTGAAGATCGACATGGACGTGCAGGCCGTGACCTTCACCGCCAACCGTCCGCAATACCGCTACCACGGCGAACGCGCCGCGCTGGCCTCCGGCGTCTGGGTGCTGAGCGAGATCGAGGCGCCGGTGCTGGCGGCCGTGGCGGTCGGCGCCGGCGCCTGGGATTCCTACGACTGGTTCAACGCCCAGTTCGCTCCCGGCGCGACGCCCAGGACCGAAATCATCGTCACCGTCTCGGTGTCCGACCAGTTCCGCTACGTGGCGCGCAGCACCTCGGCCTACTACGTGGCCGACAGCGACCGCATCTTGTACGGCATCGTCGATCCCGAGCCGGAAGAACCCAAACTGACCCGACTGTTCAAAGTCCGCGGAGACATGTAATGCCGACCCACGTTTTGACCCTGGCCCGCGCCTCCGTGCTGGCGCTGCCGCTGCTGCTGGGCGCCTGCTCCTCCACCCCCGTCAAGGATGAGGGCAACTATTCGACCATCTCCTCCAACCAGTTCATCGACGC
Source organism: Duganella sp. GW821-FHT07G03 (assembly GCF_059418605.1). Taxonomy (NCBI): domain Bacteria; kingdom Pseudomonadati; phylum Pseudomonadota; class Betaproteobacteria; order Burkholderiales; family Oxalobacteraceae; genus Duganella; species Duganella sp. GW821-FHT07G03. Next base: position 27,226 of record NZ_JBWKQE010000010.1, on the reverse strand, counting down.
CAACTACAAGGCCGCCGATTCGCTGATGCACCAGCTGAACGGCAAGCTGATGGCCGACAAGCCGCTGATCATGGCCACCATCGTCAACATCGATGCGCTGGAGCAGACCACGACCCTGGGCCGGCTGGTGTCGGAGCAGCTGTCGACGCGGCTGGCGCAAGGCGGCCTGAGCATGCTGGAGATGAAGCTGCGCAACAGCGTCTACCTGAAGCGCAACCAGGGCGAGCTGATGCTCACCCGCGAGATCGGCGAAGTGGCCACCGCCCACAACGCGCAAGCCATCGTGGTCGGCTCGTATGCGGAGACGTCCGACATGGTGTTCATCAACATCAAGGTGATCCAGCCAAACACCAACTTCGTGCTGGCCGGCCAGGATTACGTGCTGGCCAAGGAAGCCATCGTCCGCTCGATGTTGCAGCGCAACTGAGCTATAAAAGGCGCGGCAGCACCTCGCTGGCCGTCGCCTCCACTTTCAGGCCGATCAATTCGTCCGCCCGGGTCTTGCCCAAGTTGATGGCGGCGATCGGCTTGCCGGTCGCCGCCGCCAGCTTGCAGAAGCGGTAGCCGGAAAACACCATCAACGACGACCCCACCACCAACAAGGCATCGGCCTGCTCCATCATGTCGAGCGCGGCCGCCGTGCGCGGCGCCGGGATGTTATCGCCGAAGAAGATCACGTCCGGCTGCAGGGTGCCGCCGCAGGCGCCGCAGCTGGGCATGCGGAAATCCTGTAAATCATTTAGCTCGATTTCGGCGTCGCCGTCGGGACGGGCTTCGGGCACCACGCTGTCCACGCCGGCCGCCGCGCTGGCAGCCAGCGCCGGATTGGCCTCGACCAGCCAGCGCTGGATGTCGGCGCGCCGGTGCAGCGCGCGGCAGTCCAGGCAGATCACGCCGTGGATATTCCCGTGCAGCTCGATCAGCCTGCTGGTGCCGGCGCGCTGGTGCAGGCCATCGACGTTCTGGGTGATCAAGGCATCGATGCGGCCGGCCGCTTCCAGCTGGGCCAGCGCCTGGTGGCCGGCGTTGGGCGCGGCCTGCGCCAGGGTCGGCCAGCCGGCCATGCTGCGCGCCCAGTAGCGGCGCCGCACCGCTTCCGACTTGCGGAAATCCGGCCCCTGGATGGGCGTGCGGCCGCGACGCACGCCATCCTTGTCGCGATAATCGGGGATGCCGGAGGCGGTGCTCAGGCCGGCGCCGGTCAGCACCAGCACGCGCCGGTGCCGCTGCAGGAAGCCGGACAGATGGTCAACTTGTTGGTTCAGGTTCATGCCCGCCATGTTAGCCGAGAATCGCGGTGGTAGCATGGGACCATTAAATTTCCCGACTTGGAGAACCGTTTTCGCTCGGCAAGGTATTAACGGGAAAATGGAGGATGGCGGATGCAACAGGAACGGGGCCGGATCAGCGGCCCGTACACGGAATCGGAAGAGGTGCGCCTGCTGGCCAGGATAGCGGGCGGGGACCGTGTCGCCTTCGAAGCGCTGTATCGGGCGTATTTCCCGCGCCTGTCGCGCTTCATCGGCCGCATGGCGCGCAACGCGGCGCTGATCGAGGAGGTGGTCAACGATACCATGTTGGTGGTATGGCAAAAGGCCGCCAGCTTCGACGGCAGCTGCAAGGTCTCCACCTGGGTCTTTGCGATCGCCTATCGCAAGACCTTGAAGGGCTTGAAGGCCAGCGACGAACCGGTGGAGTCGGATGCCTCGCTGTACGAGGACGACCGCGGCAACCAGCCGGAGCAGACCATGAAGCGCCAGCAACTGCAGCAGACCGTGGCCGAGGCGCTGGACCAGCTGCCCGCTGCCCAGCGCGCCGTGATGGTGCTAAGCTACTACCACGACATGGCCTACAACGAGATCGCCGACGTGGTGGAGTGTCCGCTGAACACGGTCAAGACCCGCATGTTTCATGCGCGGCACAGATTGAAGGATTTGTTGTGGAACGAAAGAGAGAGCAGCCAATGAACGGGCGCATCTTCAGAATGGATATCCCGGCCCATCAGGCGGTACAGGAATTGCTGCCCTGGCATGCGAGCGGGCAGCTGGCGCCGGAGGAAGCGCTGCGGGTGCAGCAGCACTTGCAGACTTGCGCGGAATGCCGGCGCGAGCTGGAATGGGAGCGCGAACTGCGCGCCCAAGCCGTCGCCGCCGACGCCATGCCGGAAGGCGTGGACATGGAGCGCGCCCTGGCGCGATTGATGCCCGCGCTCGGCCCGCAGGAGCACGGCGGCACGCCGGCGCCCCTGCCGTCGCCTGTGGCCGGCACTAGCGCCGGCCGCGTATCGTGGTGGCGCGCGGCGGCGGCCAACCAGCCGTCGTGGCTGCGCTGGACCGTGGCCGCGCAATGGGTGGCGATCATCGGCCTGGGCGCGCTGTTGCTGCGCCCGGACAGCGAACCGGCGTCCTACCGCGTGCTCGGCTCGGCCGTCAGCAGCGGCGGCAACCTGGTGGTGATGTTCCAGCCCGACACCACCGAACGCGAGCTGCGCCGCATCCTGCAAGCCCAGGGCGCCCGCGTGGTCGACGGCCCGACCGTCACCGACGCCTACCTGCTCAACGTGCCGGCCGCCGGCCGCGAACGCGCGCTGCAAAGCTTGCGGGCCGATCCGGCCGTCAAGCTGGCCGAAGCGCTGGATGGGAGTGGCGCGCCTTGAACACCTACTGGCTCCGGCTCGGCGTGATGGTGGCCTGCCTGGCCGGACTGGCCGGGAGTCCGCTTGCCGCGGCCGCGACAGAAACCATGCAAGCGGCGCCGCCGGCCGGCGATGAAACATTGCGGCCCGTGCTGGCGCCACCCGGCCACGTCCCCGGCGAACACCAGTTGCTGGTGATGCTGCGCCTGCCGGCCACGCATTTCCGGCCGGACGCCAGCTACGGCGGCCGCTACATCGACGACAGCAGCCGCGCCGCGCGCCGCCGCCGCGCCGAAGCGCTGGCCCGCCAGCACGGCTTGACGCTGGTGGACGACTGGCCGATGCCGGTGCTGGGCCTGGATTGCTACGTGATGCGCTACCCGGAGCAGGACAACCCTGACCTCATCATCGCCAGGCTGGCGCGCGACCCGCAGGTGGAATGGGCGCAGCCGGTAGCGAGTTTCGAGGGCATGGCCAGCATCCCGCCCCGCGGCGCCGCCGACAGCCCGCCGCCGCAGGCCAGCAACGCGCTGTACCCGGTCCAACCCGCCGCCCGCTACTGGCATGTGGCCGAGCTGCACCGCCAGACCACCGGCCGCGACATCCGCGTGGCCGTGGTCGACAGCGGCATCGACGCCGGCCATCCCGACCTGCAGGGCCAGCTGGCGGTCAACGCCAACTTCGTCGACAACGGCGCCACCCCGGCCGAGAACCATGGCACCGCCGTGGCCGGCATCATCGCCGCGCGCGCCGGCCACGGTGGCATCCTCGGCGTGGCGCCGCAGGCCCGGCTGCTGGGCCTGCGCGCCTGCTGGCAGCAGGCCGACCTGGCCACGCGCTGCAACAGCTTCACGCTCAGCAAGGCACTCAACTACGCCATCCTGAACGGCGCCCAGGTCATCAACCTCAGCCTGGCCGGCCCGCCGGACCGGCTGCTGGACCGGCTGCTGGACGTGGCCATGGAACGCGGCATCGGCGTGGTCGGCGCGGTCGACGCCAGGGCCAGCGGACCGGCCTTCCCGGCCAGCCATCGCGGCGTGCTGGCGGTCGCTTCGCAGGCCGAAGCCGGCAAGCAGTACACGCCGGGCAGCAGCAACGGCGATCCGCCGCTGCTGGCGCCCGGCAACGACGTGCCGACCACGGCGCCCGGCGGGCGCTGGTCCTTTGTCAGCGGCAGCTCGTATGCGGCGGCCCACGTCAGCGGCATGCTGGCGCTGATGCAGGAGCTGCAACCGAACGCCACCCCGGCACAGTTACGGCGCCTGCTGCAACCGGGCGAAGCGCTGAACACTGTTAATATCGACGCATGCGCCACCATCTCCCGCCTGCTCCATCATTGCAGCTGCTCGTGCACCGCCGCCGGTCTCACGCAACGTGGCGTCGGCCCGTGACGCTGCGCGCCACCCTTGCCCTCCTTGCGATATTGCCACTGCTGCCCTGGCGGCCGGCCCTGGCTCAAACCGATGTCAGCGGCAGCGTCGCGCTGCAATCGGATTACCGCTACCGCGGCCAGTCGCTGGGCGACGGCCGGCCGGTGCCGCAATTCACGCTCAACCTCGACCACGCCAGCGGCTGGTATGGCGGCCTGTTCGGCAGCGGCGTGTCGATGGCCGAGCAGCACGGCGCCAAGCTGCAAGCCTACGGCGGCTACGCGCTGCGGCTGCGCTCGGGCTGGAGCGTGGAGGCCGGATGCAGCCGCTCGACCTACACCCAGCTGCACAACAACGACTTCAACGAATGCTACGCGGGCGCGGCGGGCGAGCGCCTGAGCACCCGGCTGTACTATGCGCCGCGCTACCTGGGCCACATGACGCGCGCCCTGTATGGCGAGGCCAACCTGTTTTATCCGGTCCATCCCAGCGTCAACCTGATCGCCCACGCCGGCCTGCTGCGCACCTTGCGCGGCATGGAATGGCCGGGCGTGCCGGCCCATTCGCGCTACGACTTCAAGCTGGGCGCCGCCATCCCGTTCGGCAACTGGACGCTGCAACTGACGCGCGAGCAATCCCAGGACGACGGCCAGCGCTACAACAACTATCCGCTGCGGCCCGCCCGTGCCTGGGTGCTCAGCACCAGCTACACTTTCTGAAAATTTATTCGCGCGGCGTTGGAACCGCGCGGCGGCGAGCGGGAATCCACGGGACATCAACCCTGTTCCCGAAAGGAGTCGCCATGCGCACCCGCACTTGCACCGCCCTGACCGCCCTGTCCCTGTCGCTGTCCGCCTGTGGAGGCGGCGGCTACGACGCGCCGATGGCGGCGCCGCCGGTCGTCACGCCGCCGGTCGTCGCCAGCCACTTCAAAGTCGGCAACCTGGTCGGCGACACCGCCGGCGGCGCGGCCCAGACCGACGCCAAACTGGTCAACGCCTGGGGCATCGCCTTCAATCCGACCGGCTTTGTCTGGGTCGCCAACAACGGCAGTTCCACCTCCACGCTGTACGACGGCAACGGCGTGCCGCAAACGCTGGTGGTGGCCACGCCGCAGGCGCCGACCGGCATCGTCTACAACGGCAGCGGCGATTTCCACGCCAGTCCATTCATCTTCGCCACCGAGAGCGGCAAGATCGCCGCCTGGTCGCCGACGGTGGACCGCAACAACGCCCTCACCGTGGTGGACGGCGCCGCCGCGCAGGCGGTCTACAAAGGCCTGGCCATCGCCACCTGGAACAACGCCAACTACCTGTACGCCGCCGACTTCCACAACAACCGCATCGACGTGTTCGACGCCGGCTTCAACAAGGTGACGCTGAGCGGCGCCTTCCACGACGCCGCGCTGCCGGCCAACTATGCGCCGTTCGGCATCCAGGCCGTCGGCGACCGCATCTACGTCGCCTTTGCCCAGCGCGAGAGCGGCGGCGATGACGAAGTGGCCGGCGCAGGCCTGGGCGCGATCGACGTGTTCGACACCGCCGGCAACCTGGTCAAGCAGCTGGTCAAGGGTGGCGCGCTGAACGCGCCGTGGGGCATGGCGATGGCGCCGTCCAACTTCGGCAGTTTCAGCGGCAAGCTGTTGGTGGGCAATTTCGGCGACGGCAAGATCAACGCCTACGACACGGCCAGCGGCGCCATGAGCGGCACGCTGTCCAAGGCCGACGGCAGCGCCATCGTCATCGACGGCTTGTGGGGTATCGCCTTCGGACCAGGCGTCAACAACCAGCCCACCAACACGCTGTTCTTCGCCGCCGGCCCGGGCGACGAGACGCATGGGCTGTACGGCCGCATCGATATGCTGTGATGCCGCACCCGGGGTCAGGCGGCGATGCGGCCGCGCAGCTCTTCGACTGCCGCGCGCCAGTCGGCGTAGTGCTCGCTGTCGGCCCAGAGTTCGCGCAGCTCGGATTGCTCGGACAGGATGCGCTCGATGGCGCGGCCCGCCTTCTCGGCCAGGTCGCTGCGCACGCGGGCCTTGGCCTTGCGCGCGTCGACCCACGCGTCCACCGCCGCGCTGTCCTCGCTGCGCTCGCCGCCCTTGCCCTGCAAGCGCGCCAGCACTTCGATCGCCACCAGCGCCTCGGCCGCGAACGGCGCGTCCAGCGGCTCGCCCGCATTGTCCAGCGCCATGTCCAGCGTATTTTCCACCGCCTCCAGGTTGCTGATCTGGCCCAGGTCTTCCGCCCAGTCCTGCGCATAATCGTTGCCGAATGCGTCTACCGCCCATGTCGCCATCGTTGCTTCTCCTTAGACTTTGGCCGGCTTGACCAGCGGACCATCCTTCTGCGATTTGACCACCTGCATGGCGGTGGCGATCAAGCCGCTCATCTCCCCCAGGTTGGCCGGAATGATGATGGAGTTGTTGGTCTTGGCCAGCTGCGCGAAGGCGCCCACATACTGTTCGGCCACCTTCAGGTTGACGGCGTCCTCGCCGCCCGGTTCGCGGATCGCCGCGCCCACCTGGCGCAGCGCCGATGCGTTCGCCTCGGCCAGCGCGATGATCGCCGCGGCCTGGCCCTGGGCGCGGTTGATGGCGGCCAGCTTGTCGCCTTCCGAACGGGCGATCTGTGCTTCGCGTTCGCCATTGGCGATATTGATCTGCTCCTGCTTGCGGCCTTCCGAGGCCGAGATCAGCGCGCGTTTCTCGCGCTCGGCGGTGATCTGCGCCTGCATCGCGTGCAGGATCTCCTTCGGCGGCGTCAAATCCTTGATCTCGTAGCGCAGCACCTTGACGCCCCAGTTGGCGGCCGATTCGTCGATGGCGTTGACGATGGCGGTGTTGATATGGTCGCGCTCTTCAAACGTCTTGTCCAGTTCCATGCGGCCGATCACCGAGCGCAAGGTGGTCTGCGCCAGCTGCGTGATGGCGGTGATGTAGTTGGACGAGCCGTACGAGGCGCGCATGGCGTCGGTGATCTGGAAGTACAGGATGCCGTCCACCTGCAGCTGCGTGTTGTCGCGCGTGATGCAGACCTGCGGCGGCACGTCGAGCGGGATCTCCTTCAGGATGTGCTTGTAGGCGATGCGGTCGACGAAGGGAATCACGATGTTCAGGCCGGGGCCCAGGGTGGCGTGGTACTTGCCGAGCCGCTCGACCACCCAGGCATGCTGCTGCGGGACGACATTGATGGTCTTGAAGACGAACACCAAGGCCAGGATGAAGATGATGAAGCTGACATTGCCGAAACTGATATCCATAAAACTCTCCGGTGGGTAAATCTTAGGCCGCCACGATCAGGCGGCTGCCGCGCACTTCGCGTATCGTAAATTGTCCCGGCGCCGGCGTCATGCCCGGCGCCAGTTCGACGTCCCACAGCGCGCCGCGATACATCACGCGCGCCGCGCCGTCCTGCCAGGCCGGCACGTGCACGGTCTGGCCGATGTCCATATTGACGTTGGGGTCGTGCTCGGCCTTCGCATGGTTGATCAGCTTGCCGAAGCGGCTGCGCCGCAGCAGCACGGTGGCGGCGATGCCGACCACGGCGGCGAACAGCGTCTGCAGCGCCATGCCAAAGCCCAGCAGCGCGGCCAGCGCGCCGGACACCAGGCCGAGGGCGATCATCAGCAGGTAGAACGTTCCGCTGAACAGTTCCAGTATCACGGTGGCGCCGGCGGCCACCAACCAAAAGCTCCAGTCAGCCATGATGCACTCCTCTCAGGTTTAAAAATGCAAAAACCCCCGCTTCCCGATGCGGGCTGCGAGGGTTTTTGCTGCAAGGTGCGTTGGTATTGATAGTGTTATTTGCTACTCAATTCGATAACCCCAGTCTAAACCAATTTACGCTTGCGTCAACTTATTTCAACTTCACCGTTACTTTTGCAGGGCTGCCAGCTTCTGCCAGGTATCGATCACCGAGTCCGGGTTCAGCGACATCGATTCGATGCCCTGCTCCATCAGCCAGACCGCGAAGTCCGGATGGTCGGAAGGACCCTGGCCGCAGATGCCGATGTACTTGCCCTTGGCACGGCAAGCCTTGATCGCCATCGACAGCAAGGCCTTGACCGCCGGATCGCGCTCGTCGAAGTCGGCCGCCAGCAGCGCCATGCCGGAATCGCGGTCCAGGCCCAGGGTCAGCTGGGTCAGGTCGTTGGAACCGATGGAGAAACCGTCGAAGTGTTCGAGGAACTGGTCGGCCAGCAGCGCGTTCGATGGCACTTCGCACATCATGATCAGGCGCAGGTCGTTCTCGCCGCGCACCAGGCCGTTCTTGGCCAGCAGGTTGACGACTTTTTCAGCCTGGCCCAGGGTGCGCACGAACGGCACCATGATCTCGACGTTGGTCAGACCCATGTCGTTACGCACGCGCTTCATGGCCTGGCATTCCATTTCGAATGCGCCGGCAAAATCGGCCGCCAGATAGCGCGCCGCGCCGCGGAAGCCCAGCATCGGGTTTTCTTCGTCCGGCTCGTAGCGCGAACCGCCGATCAGCTTTTTGTACTCGTTGGACTTGAAGTCCGACAGGCGCACGATCACCGGTTTCGGCCAGAAGGCGGCGGCGATGGTGGCGATACCCTCGGCCAGCTTGTCGACGTAGAAGGCCTTCGGCGAGGCGTGGCCGCGCGCGACCGACTCCACCGCTTTTTTCAGGTCGGCGTCGATGTTCGGGTATTCCAGGATCGCCTTCGGGTGCACGCCGATGTTGTTGTTGATGATGAACTCAAGACGCGCCAGGCCAACGCCACCGTTCGGCACCGACTGGAAGTCGAAGGCCAGCTGCGGATTGCCGACGTTGAGCATGATCTTGGTCGGCAGCTTGGGCAGCTCGCCGCGCGACACTTCCGAGATTTCCGTTTCCAGCAGGCCGTCGTAGATCTTGCCCTCGTCGCCTTCGGCGCAGGACACGGTGACGAAGGTGCCGTCCTTGAGGATCTCGGTGGCGTCGCCGCAACCGACCACCGCTGGCACACCCAGTTCACGGGCGATGATCGCCGCGTGGCAGGTACGGCCGCCGCGGTTGGTGACGATGGCCGAAGCGCGCTTCATGACCGGCTCCCAGTTCGGGTCGGTCATGTCGGCGACCAGCACGTCGCCCGGCTGCACGCGTTCCATGTCGGCCGGGTCGTGGATCACGCGTACCGGACCGGCGCCGATCTTCTGGCCGATGGCGCGGCCCGAGGTCAGCACTGTGCCGCTCGACTTCAGCTTGAAGCGCTGCTGCACGTCGGTCGCCTTCTGCTGCGACTTGACGGTTTCAGGACGCGCTTGCAGGATGTACAGTTTGCCGTCGCGGCCATCCTTGCCCCACTCGATGTCCATCGGACGGCCGTAGTGGTTCTCGATGATGACGGCGTACTTGGCCAGTTCCACCACTTCGGTGTCGTTCAGCGAGTAGCGGTTGCGCAGCTCGACCGGCACGTCCACGGTCTTGACCGAACGGCCAGCCTTGGCTTCGTTGGTGAACTCCATCTTCAGCAGCTTGGAACCGATGTTGCGGCGGATGACAGGCGATTTGCCTTTTTCCAGCATCGGCTTGTGGACGTAGAATTCGTCCGGATTGACCGCGCCCTGCACCACCGTCTCACCCAGGCCGTAGCTGGAGGTGACGAAGACCACGTCCTTGAAGCCGGACTCGGTATCGATGGTGAACATCACGCCGGCCGCGCCCAGGTCGGAACGGACCATGCGCTGCACGCCGGCCGACAAGGCGACTTCGGCGTGGGTGAAGCCTTTGTGGACGCGGTAGGAGATGGCGCGGTCGTTGTACAGCGAGGCGAAGACATGCTTCATCGCGTCGAGCACGTTTTCGATGCCGACCACGTTGAGGAAGGTTTCCTGCTGGCCTGCGAAGGAAGCGTCCGGCAAGTCTTCGGCGGTGGCCGAGGAGCGCACGGCGAACGACATCTCGGTGCTGGAATCGGCGACCAGCTGCTTGTAGAAGGTCTCGATTTCCTGTTGCAGGCGTGGCTGGAACGGGGTTTCGACGATCCATTGACGGATCTCGGCGCCCGCTTGCGCCAGCGCGCGCACGTCGTCGATATTCAGGTCGGCCAGGCGGTCGGCGATGCGTTCGGCCAGCGGCTTGCCGCCGTCGACGCTGTGCGACAGGAAGTCGCGGAAGGCCTGGGCCGTGGTGGCGAAGCCGCCCGGAACCCGGACCCCGGCGCCAGCCAGTTGGCTGATCATTTCGCCTAATGAGGCGTTTTTGCCGCCGACGGATTCAACATCCGTCATGCGCAAATGTTCGAACGATGCGACATAAACCGCTCCGTTGCTCTGCTCCTTCAATGCTGCGTTGGACATAGTGACACCCTTTTGATGATAGAAATCTTCCAGCGAGGCGCAGACTTTGTTTCTTGTTATTCTGGTCGTCGTGCAGCACAATCTTACCTATGGCGCCCATTCTACAGCCTGCGGCTCAAATTGACGATTCACAATAATGACAGGCTTACTCTACATGACACTAGAACAACGACCTCCCCTGCCCGCGGCAGCCCGCACGGTCTTCTTCGTTTCCGACGGCACCGGCATCACGGCTGAAACCTTTGGTCACTCGGTCCTGACCCAATTCGAGCTACGTTTCCGCCAGATCCGGCTGCCTTTCATCGATACGCTGGACAAGGCGCACGACGCGGTACGGAAAATCAATGAAGCGTTTGAAACCGATGGTCAACGCCCGATTATCTTTTCGACCTTGGTCAAGACCGAGCTGTCGGACGTGATCCGCCTGTGCAAGGGCATGTACATGGACATGTTCCAAACATTTGTTGCGCCATTGGAACAAGAGCTGGGCGCCAAGTCGACCCACACCATCGGCCGCTCGCACAACATTGTTGACAGCGAGGAATACAAGAACCGCATCGAGGCGATCAACTTCTCGCTGGCGCATGATGACGGCCAGTCGCACAAGAACCTGTCGTCGGCCGATGTGATCCTGGTGGGCGTGTCGCGTTCGGGCAAGACGCCGACCAGCTTGTACCTGGCGATGCAATACGGCATCAAGGCGGCCAACTATCCGCTGATCCCGGACGATTTCGAGCGAGGCAAGTTGCCGTCGTCGCTGTACGAGTTTAAATCCAAGATCTTCGGGCTGACCATTACGCCGGAGCGCTTATCCGAGATTCGCAACGAACGGCGCGCCGGCAGCAAGTACGCTGCGCTGGAAAACTGCCGTTACGAGGTCAACGAAGCGGAGATGATGATGAAGCGCGAAGGCATACGCTGGTTGTCGTCGACCACAAAATCGATCGAGGAAATCTCCACCACCATCCTGCAAGAGATCAAGCCCAACCGGCGCGAGTACTGAGATGCGCTTGATTGCGCTGCTATTCGCCGCCTTGGCGCCGGTCGCGGCGTGGGCGCAATCGACCGCCTTCGTGCACGTCAACGTGGTGCCGATGGACCGTGAGCACGTGCTGCGCGACCAGTCGGTGCTGGTCGCTGACGGCCGTATCGAGGCGGTTGGCGCGGCGCTGCCCGCGCCGGCCGGCTACCGCGTCGTCGATGGCCACGCCACGGCATGGCTGTCGCCCGGCCTGGCCGACATGCACAGCCACTCCGAGACCCGCAATGACCTGGCGCTGTACCTGGTCAACGGTGTCACCACGCTGCTCAACATGGGCGGCGCCCGCGCCAACCTGGTCGACAGCATCGTGCCGGCCGTGGCGCGCGGGACGCTACCCGGCCCGCATGTCTACGCCAGCCTGATGGTGGACGGCACGCCGGACTACAACGGCTTGCAGGTCAAGACGCCGGCGCAGGCGCGTGCGGTGGTCGACCTGGCGGCCGCCAACGGCTACGATTTCATCAAGGTGTATGTGGGGCTGGCGCCGGACGTGTTCAGCGCACTGGCAGAAGCGGGCCGCGCCCAAGGCCTGCCTCTGGTCGGCCATGGCGTGACGGCGGTGCGGCTAGAGCGCCAGCTGGCGCAGGGCCAGGTGCTGGTCGCGCACCTGGAGGAATTCTTTTACACCTATTTAACACCACCTGGCGTGCCGGAGACCGATGTGCCGCCCGATGACACGCGCATCCCCGAGGCGGTGGCGCTGGCCAAACGTCATGGCGCGGCGGTGATCGCCGATCTGGTGACCTACCGGGCGATCGCCAGCCAACTCGGACATCCGGAGGTACTGCGCGCCATCCTGGCCGCGCCGCAGACGGCTTATGTGGCGCCGGCCGACGTGCAGGCATGGCGCCGCAGCGACTACGGCGGCAAGTCGGCGCGGCTCGAAGCCAAGCTGGCCTTCCTGCGCAAGCTGACCAAGGCCATGGCCGACGGCGGCGTCGAACTGCTGTCGGGCACCGACGCGCCGACCATACCCGGCGTGGCGCCGGGCTACTCCTTGCACGACAATCTTATCGAATTGGAAAGCTCGCATCTGAGCCGCTACCAGGCGCTGGCCACCGCCACCAGCGCGCCGGGTGCCTTCATCGCCCGCACCAAGGGCGGCGTGCCGTTCGGCCAAGTGGCCGCAGGCTATCGCGCCGACCTGGTGCTGACCGAGCACAACCCGCTGGACGGTTTTTCGACCCTGCGTGCGCCGCTGGGCGTCATGGCCGACGGACGATGGCGCGACCAGCCGGCACTGGCCAAGCTGCTGGCCGGTGTGCGCGACAGCTATCGGGAACACAGCGCTGAAAAACAGCCGCCATGAAGTCAACCAGGCCGAGTAAGCGGGTATCCATGCCATGGTTCCCGCTTTCGAGGGAACGACGCTTAACTTAGCGGCATTCGGGACTGATGCCCGATGTCGATTCCTGTTGGAATCGACATCGGCTGAAACTTAAGCCGACGGGGCCTCCACCAATTGATATTTATTGTTCACCTTTGAAAAGTGCAAATAAGTAAGCCCGCGCTTCTCATCTAGCAACTTACCTTTGATATCAGCAACAAATTCCCCATTGATTTCCGCGCTGATCCTGAAAGTTTGGTTCTTCCTATACTTGTCTGAATCCCAATCCTTCACTTGGGTGGGGTCCTGATATCCAAAGTCCACTTTTTCATCGTCCTCGCCCGGATGAACAACATAAATAGTGAACCAAACCTTGACGTCAACCCCATTCGATATCCGGAACGTGGGCCATGCCCAATAAACACCTCCCGACGGCCGCCTGAGCAGGACAAGTTCGACTATATCGAGATCCGCTGTAACATTGGTGCTTGTGTCATCGGTATGATCAGGCAAAGGCCACTCGCCACGCACGTTGTAAATCGATCCCCCCGCATATGTTCCACTCTTCCAAGTGCGCGACACCCTTGGACCAACTTCGCCGAAGTCCTCCTTGAAATGACGGCCCACTGTATAGATAGTGACCCATACAGATTTATCTGTCTGATTATGAGTTTCGAATCCATTGCTTCCCATTTCACCTCCTCCATCAATTGGAAAATAGACGCTCGATTCGTGCAATTGTTTCAGGATCGACGCGTGCCAGGCCAGCAGTATTTCTAAATTGCTTGCCAATAATACATGATTATTTGAAAACTTTTAAAATTCTTTGCGCGAGGTGTCGGCCCAATCCAACAGGCGAACAACTCGGCTTGAGTAGCGTGAGAGCGGAGCCGTAATAGACGCGGGGCTCGGTTTGACGGGGGAGTGTGTGGTTGCGATGGTGCTGGCCAGGGCTTGCAGATTGTCACTGCATGGCAGATGAATTATCCTCATCATCGTTTGCACTTTGCCGATACGACATGCCGGTCTCCTTTGAGCCAAGGGCTCTGCTCAAAGGAAACGTACAACAAGGCACTCAGTTAGAAGAAGTGCTGCCAGTCCGCCAGCCACGCAGGGAATTCCTCGACCGGCATCGGCTTGGCGATGTAGTAACCCTGCGCGTAGGTGCAGCCCAAGCCTTGCAGGAAGTCCCAATCCTGCTTGGTCTCAACGCCGACCGCCACCGAACGCCGGTCCAGGCTGCGCGCCAGTCCCAGGCAGGAACGTAGCACCGTGCCGATGGCCTGTTTCTTGGAAGCGCCGTCGACAAAACTGCGGTCTATTTTCAACTCGGAGAATGGAATGCGCGCCAGTAGTTGCAGGTTGCTGCGTCCGGTGCCGTAGTCGTCAATGGCCAGGCCAAAACCCTTCATACGCAAGCGCAACAGCCGCTCGAGGAAATGTGGATCGGTAGTCAATACTGCCGATTCGGTCATCTCGAAAGTGATGTAGTCGGGCATGATGCGATGCCGTTCCAGGCAGGCCGAAATCTGCTCCATGAACTGCGGATGCGCCAGCGTACCCTGGTCAACATTGATGGAAAATGAAATCGGAATGCCCTGGTCATGCAGGGTGCGGCAGGCCGCCACCGACTTCTCGATCATGCTCCAGTCGAGGAAATCGATGCGCCGGTTCTCCTCCAGCACCCGCATGAACGACGCCGGTCCCAGCACGCCATACAGCGGATGGCGCCAACGCGCGAACATTTCCAGGCCCTTGACCTGCCCGGTCTCCAGCTCGATCTTGGGCTGGAAGAAGGGATCGAACTCGCGCATCTGCAAGCCCTGCCCCACCTCGGCGAACGAGATCGGCGGGGTATTGGCGTACGCGCCGACGGTGCGGGCCTCTTCCGGTTGCAGATAATTGGTGATGAGCGTTTCCAGACGGCTGCCGATCACCGGCTTGCCGATCGCGCCCAGCATATTAATGCCGTAGGCCGCCGCCATGGTCTCCACCGAGAACAGCACGGCGTTCGACTGCGCGCCCACCACCACCACGCCCATCTGGGACTTGGCTTCGGACAGGCGGCGGATCAGCTCCAGCGCGTCCATGCCCGGCAGCGCCAGGTCGATGATGGCGATGTCCACCTGCGGCGTGATGCCGGCGCTGAAATGGCGCAGCGCCGTGTGGCCGTCGGGCGCCTGCGTGATCCGGCCTACGCCCAGGTGCACCAGGATATCGGCCAGCGCGTGGCGTTGTACCTGATCTCCCTCGGCTACCAGAAAGTGCAACTGCGCGATATCCATCGACGACTCCAATAAATCAGTTATATCTGATTCTGCCTGACTTGCTCGAAAAAGCATACTGCCGCGCATGCGGCCACGTTCAGCGACTCCACCTGGCCCAGGTGCGGTATCACCACCTGATGCGTCGCCATCGACAGCAGGTCATCCGCCACGCCCTGCCCTTCGTGGCCAAACAGCCAGGCCACCGGCTGGCGCAGGTCGACATCGTACAGGCGCTGGGTGGCGTAACCGCTGGTGGCCAGCGAGGCCACCTTGGAGGCCGACACCAGCTGCGCCAGGTCGACGTTTTCGAAGATATCGAGCACAAAATGCGCGCCCATGGCCGCGCGCAGCACCTTGGGCGACCAGCAGAACGCCGAACCGGCGCTGCAATACACCTGGGTGATGCCGGCCGCCGCCGCGCTGCGCAGGATGGAGCCGACGTTGCCGGGGTCCTGCACGTTATCGAGCAGCACCGCCGACACGGCCAGCGGCTCGGTCACGGCGCGCTCCGGCGTCTCGATCAGGAACATCACGCCGACGCCATGTTCGACCTGGCTGACGGCGTTGTACATCGCATCGGGCAATCCCAGCACGTGCGCGTGCTGCGCCTCCAGCCGGCCGACGATCTCCATTACTTCCGGGTTGTGCAGCGCCGTCTCGCTGACGATGCACTGCTCCGGCAGGCCGCGCAGCTGCAAATAGGCCTGGCACAGGTGCACGCCGTCCAGCAAGGTGCGGCCGGACTTGCGGCGCGCCTGCGAACTGCCTGCCAGCTTGACCAGCTCCTTGTACTGCGCGTTGTCGCGCGAGGTGATGGTCTTCATACGGCCCCCCCTGCGCGCAGCGCGAATTCTTCCAGCACCGCCCGCACCGGCGCGAACGAGCGCCGATGCACCGGCGAGGCGCCATGCTCGCGCAGGCGCGCCAGGTGCAGCGCGGTGCCGTAACCCTTGTGCTGGTCGAAGCAGTACTGCGGATACTGGGCGTGCAGCACCACCAGCGCGGCGTCGCGCGCGGTCTTGGCCAGGATGGACGCGGCCGAAATCGCATCGACCTTGTCGTCGCCGCCGATCACCGCGATGCTCTGGATCTTCATCACCGGGCAGCGGTTGCCGTCGATCAGGGCCAGCGTCGGCACGGTGCTCAGCGCCTCCACCGCGCGCCGCATCGCCAGCATCGACGCCTGCAAAATATTGAGCTTGTCGATTTCCTCTTCCGACGCCTCGGCGATCGCCCACGCCAGCGCGTTGGCCTTGATCAGTGGTGCCAGCAGGTCGCGCTTGGCTTCGGTCAGCTTCTTGGAATCGCGCAGGCCCTCGATCGGACGCGAAACGTCCAGGATCACGGCCGCCGCGTACACCGGGCCGGCCAGCGGACCACGGCCCGCCTCGTCGACGCCGCAAATGATTTCATCGGGCGAGTCGGGCAGGAAGTCGAACAGGCCGGGGTTTTGGTTTTTCACTTTGATACTCTTAAGCTTTGATTACTTTAAGCACGGCGGCCGCGCTCTCCACCGCGCTGTTGCGCAGCAGGCTGTGATGCATGTCGGTGAAGCGCTCGGTCAGCCGCAGGCGATGCGGCGCATCGCTCAGCTGCTTCCACATGGCTTCCGCCAGCGCTTCAGGATTGGCGGCGTTTTGCAGCAGCTCCGGCACCAGGAACTCGCGCGCCAGGATGTTGGGCAAGCCTATCCACGGCTGGTAGCCGAAGTGGCGCAGGATCTGCCATTCCAGCTCCATCATGCGATAGGCGATCACCATCGGCTTCTTGAACAACGCCACCTCCAGCGACGCCGTGCCCGAGGCCACCAGCACCGCGTCCGCCGCGGCGATGGCCGTATGCGATTGCCCGTCCAGCAGTTGCACTTCAACGTCCTGCAGGCCGGCCTGCGCCACCAGTTCGAGGAAGTACTGGCGCTGCCGTTCGCCCGCCATCGGCGCCACGAAACGCAGGCTACGGTCGCGCTGCTTGAGCAGCCGCGCCGCGCCGATGAAGGCCGCCGTATTGTATTTGAGCTCGGACATGCGGCTGCCCGGCATGATGGCCACCACATTGGCGTCCTCCGGCATGCCCAGCGTGCGCCGCGCGCCCGCCACGTCCGGCGCCAGCGGGATCAGCTCCGCCAGCGGATGGCCGACATACGTGACCGGCACGCCGGCCTGGCGGTAGATCTCCTCTTCAAAAGGAAACACCACCAGCATGTGCGACACCGCCCGGATGATTTTCTTGATGCGGCCACCGCGCCAGGCCCAGATCTGCGGCCCGATGTAATGGATGGTCGGAATCCCGGCCGCCTTGAGCTGCTCTTCCAGCCCCAGGTTAAAGCCCGGATAGTCGGCACCGATGAAGGCCGCCGGCCGCTCGGCCAGCAGCTGATCGCGCAGCTGGTTCTGGATACCCTTGATTTCGCGGTAGCGCGGAATCACGGCCAGCAGGCCGCGCACCGTCAGCTTGTCCATGGCAAAGTGCGATTCGAAGCCCTGCGCCATCATATGCTCGCCGCCGATGCCGTGGAAGCGCGCCTCCGGCAGATGCGGGCGCAGGCCGGACAACAGCCGCGCCGCCAGCAGGTCGCCCGACGGCTCGCCCGCCACCAGCGCCACCGACAGCGGCGGCGTGGCCGGCGCCGTCAGGTCAGCGGACGATGCCACGGCTGGCGACGTTGAGGAATTCGCGCATCGAGCGGATTTGCTCGGCCGCTGCCGGCATCGCATCTTCTTCCGCCTGCAATGCGACCTTGGCTTCTTCCAGCGTCAGGCCGGAACGGTAGATCAACTTGTACGCGGTGCGGATGCCGTTGATCTGCTCACGCGTAAAGCCGCGCCGCTTCAGGCCTTCGATGTTGACGCCGTGCGCCTGCGCCGGATTACCGTTCAACAGCACGAACGGCGGCACGTCCTGCGTCAGCGAAGTGCTCATGCCGACAAACGCGTGCGCGCCGATCTTGCAGAACTGGTGCACATTGGCGAAGCCGCTCATGATCACCCAGTCGCCGATTTCGACGTGGCCGGCGATCTGCGCGTTGTTCGAGAAGATGGTGTTGCTGCCGACCTGGCAGTCGTGCGCCAGGTGGACGTAGGCCGAAATCCAGTTGTCGTTGCCCAGCGAAGTCACGCCCTTGTCCTGCACCGTGCCGGTGTTAAACGTGCAGAACTCGCGGATGGTGTTGCGGTCGCCGATGGTCAGGCGGGTCGGCTCGCCGTTCCACTTCTTGTCCTGCGGCGCGGCGCCGATCGACGAGAACTGGAACAACTTGTTGTCGGTGCCGATGGTGGTATTGCCCTCGATGACCACGTGCGGACCAACCACGGTGCGCGCGCCGATCACCACGTTCGGGCCGATCACCGAATACGGCCCCACCTCGACGGATTCGTCGAGCTGGGCCTTCGGATCGATGATGGCGGTGGCGTGAATCTTGGCCATGATTACTTCCCTGCTGGCTGACTGGCGTCGGTGGCGCTGCGGATGGTGCACATCAGGTCCGCCTCGACCGCGGTCTGGCCGTCGACCGTGCCGACCGCCTTGTATTTCCAGATGCCGCGCGCGACGCGCAGGATCTCGACGTTCATCACCAGCTGGTCGCCCGGCTCCACCGGACGCTTGAAGCGCGCGTTGTCGATGCCGACGAAGTACACCACCGAATTCTCGTCCGGCTTGATGTCCATGGTCAGGAACGACAGGATGGCCGCGGTCTGCGCCATCGCTTCGATCATCAGCACGCCCGGCATCACCGGCTTGTGCGGGAAGTGGCCGTTGAAGAATTCCTCATTGGCGGTGACGTTCTTGATGGCGGTGATGGTCTTGCCCGACTCCCAGTCCAGCACGCGGTCGACCAGCAGCATCGGATAGCGATGCGGCAGGTACTGCTTGATCTGATGGATGTCCATGCATTTCTTGACGCAGGTGGATTCGGTGGTGGTGGTGTCGGTAGTGGTCATGATTATTTCTCGTCTTGATTCGTCAATGTTTTAATTGTTTTTTCCAGCGCGCGGATTTTATCCCGCATCGTCGACAGGTTGCGGACGATGGCGGCGGATTTTTCCCACTCGCTGTTCTTTGCCAGCGGATAGAAGCCGGTGTACTGTCCCGGCTCCAGGATGGAGCGCGAAACCATGCTGCCCGAACCCACATGCACCTGGTCGGCGATGGTCAGGTGGCCCAGCACCATCGCGGCCCCGCCGAAGGTGCAGTATTTGCCGATCTTGGCGCTGCCGGCCACGCCGACGCAGCCGGCCATCGCCGTGTGCGCGCCGATATGGCAGTTGTGGCCGATCTGGATCTGGTTGTCCAGCTTGACGCCGTCTTCCAAAATCGTGTCGGCCAGGGCGCCGCGGTCGATGGTGGTGTTGGCGCCGATGTCCACATCGTCGCCGATCACCACCCGCCCGGTTTGCGGAATCTTGATGTAGACCCCGCCCTCGTTGGCGAAACCGAAACCGTCGGTGCCGATCACCGCGCCCGAATGGACGATGCCGCGCTTGCCGATCACGCAGCGCGACTGGAAGGTCACGTTGGCGAACAAATGCGTCTCCTCGCCGATGACGGCGTCGCGGCCGATGTAGCAGCCGGCGTCGATCACCGCGCGCTCGCCGATCACGGCGCCGCTCTCGATCACCGCGCGCGCGCCCACGTGGGCGCTGGCGGCGATCACCGCGTCGGCCGCCACCACGGCGCTGGCGTGCACGCCCGGCGCCGGCACGATGGCCGTCAGCGATTCGAAATACTGCGCCGCGCGGGCGAAATACACGTACGGATTTTGGGTGACGATGCGCGCGCCCGCATATCCGGCGGCGATAAAAGCGTCATCGGCGGCCGACACGATCAGTGCCGCCGCCTGGCTTTGCAGCGCTTGCGCGCGCAGTTTGCTATTGCTGAGAAAGCTGATGTGCGAAACGCCGGCGTCCGTCAGTGGCGCGATCCCGGTCACTTCCAGGTTCGCGTCCCCCACCAACTGCCCGCCGAGGCGTTCGACCAATTCCCCTAGTCGAGTGCCCATCGGGTGATCCAATCTTGATGTGTTTTACTTGTCTTTATCCAGCGCGGCCAGCACTTTGTCGGTGATGTCGATGCGCGGGCTGGCCCAGACCGCATCCTGCAGCACGATGTCGAAACCTTCCACCGCCGCCATCTGCTTGATGATCTTGGTGGCTTTTTCCGAGATCGCCTGGCGTTCCTCGTTGGTGCGCTGGTTCAGGTCTTCGCGGAACTCGCGCTGGCGGCGCTGGTATTCCTTATCCAGCTCGAACACGTCGCGCTGGCGCTTGATGCGGTCTGCCTCGGCCAGCGCCGGTACATCCTTCTCCAGCTTTTCCGACGCCGCCTTCAGGCGTCCGGCCATATCCTGCATGGCCTTCTCGCGGCTCTTGAACTCTTCCTGCAGCTTCTCGCCGGCCAGCTTGGCCAGCTTGGATTCGTTGTAGATGCGCTCAGGGCTCAGCCACGCGATGCGCGAGGCCGAGGTCTGGGCCTGCACCGGCGCCAATGCACACCAGCCCAGTGCAAGCACGGCGAGAGATTTGGTCAGGGTAGCGGACGCAGTCTTCAACTTGTTTCTCCGAGGTAAATATCAATACTCAAAACCATCAAACCCATCTTAGAAACCGGTACCCATCTGGAACTGGAAGCGTTCCAGACGGTCGCCCGGCTTGGCGTTCAAAGGCTTAGCATAACTCAACTTGAGCGGACCGACCGGCGAAATCCAGCTGATGCCCAGGCCAGACGAGTAGCGCAGCTCGGAAGCGCGCATCTTCGCGCCTTCCTGGTACACCTGGCCGGTGTCGACGAAACCGAACCAGCGCAGGCTGCGGTCCTGGCCCGAGCCTGGGAACGGCAGTTGCAGTTCGGCGGTGCCGAGCAGGCGCGAGGCGCCGCCCAGCGCATCGCCGTACACCTGGTCGACCGCGCCCAGCGAGGAGCTCAGGTAGCCGCGCACCGAACCGATGCCGCCGCCGTAGAAGTTCTTGAACACCGGGTAGCTGCTGTTGCCCAGGCCATGACCATAATCGATCTCGCCCTTCAACGCCAGCGTGACCTTGGAGAACAGCGGCTTGTACCACTGCTGCTCGTAGACCGCGCGGTAGTACTTCTGCTGGCCGATCAAATCCAGTTCCAGGTTGGCGCGCTGGTAGCGGCCCACGGTCGGCGTCAGCGCCGAATCGCGGCTGTCGCGCGCCCACGCCGCCGTCAATGGCACGGCGTTGGTCGAGGCGGTACCGATGCCGTCCGGGTTGCCGGTAATGGTGGTCACGTATTCCTTGAAGCGCACCGGCGAGGTGGCGTCGGTGGTGATACGCGAGCGTTCCAGGCCGATACCGAAGAACACCGTGTCGACTTCCGAGAACGGCACGCCGTAGCTGATGCGGCCACCCTGCTGGCGGATGGTGTAGCTGCCGATGTTGAGCGCCGGCGGCTGCTGCGTGCGCAGGTAGACTTCGTACGAACGCGATACGCCTTCGTCGGTGTAGTACGGGTCGGTCTGCGAGAACGACAGCGTGCGGCTGTATTTCGAGGTATTGAACTCGATGCCGACGGTGGTGCCCGAACCGGCGAAGTTGGCCTGCTGGATCGCCGCCTGGAAGGTGAACTTCTCGGACTGCGAGAACGCGCCGCCGATCTGGAAGTTACCGGTCGGCTTTTCGACCACGGTCAGGTTGACGTCGACCTGGTCGGACGTGCCCTGGGCTTCCGGCGTGTCGATGGTCACGTCCTTGAAGTAGCCGAGGCGGTCGACGCGGTCGCGCGAGAGCTTGATCTTGTTGGCGTCGTACCACGACGATTCGAACTGGCGGAACTCGCGGCGGATCACTTCGTCGCGGGTGGTGGTGTTGCCGGCGATGTTCATGTGGCGCACGTAGGCGCGCTTGCCCGGATCGATGAAGAAGGTGAAGGCGACTTCGCGCTTCTTCTGGTCGATCTCCGGATTGGCGTTGACGTTGGCGAAGGCGTAGCCGAAGGTGCCCAGGCGATCGGAGATCAGCTTGTTGGTGGCGGTCAGGCGCTCGCCGGAATAGGTTTCGCCCGGACGCAGCAGCACCAGCGAACGCAGTTCCTCCTCGCGGCCGAAGGTCTCGCCTTCGAACTTGATGCCGGAGACCTTGTACTTCTCGCCTTCGGTGATGTTGATGGTGATGTAGATGTCCTTCTTGTCCGGCGTGATCGACACCTGGGTCGATTCGATCTGCATCTCGATGTAGCCGCGATTCAGATAGTAGGACTTGAGCGACTCGATATCGCCGGTCAGCTTGGTCTTGGAGTACTGGTCGGCCTTGGTGTACCAGCTGAACCAGCCGCCGGTGTTCAGGGCCAGCTGGTCTTTCAGCTCCTTGTCCGAGAACACCTTGTTGCCGACGATGTTGATCTGCTTGATCTTGGCGATGTCGCCCTCGTCCACCGCGAAGGTGATGTTGACGCGGTTACGCTCGATCGGGGTGACGGTGGTGACGATCTTGACGCCATACAGGCCGTGCGACAGATACTGGCGCTTCAGTTCCTGCTCGGCGCGGTCGACCGAGGCCTTGTCGAAAATCTTGGTCTCGCCGACGCCGATGTCCTTCAGCGCCTTGACCAGCGTGTCTTTTTCAAATTCCTTGGTGCCGGTGAACTCCACCTTGGAGATGGCCGGACGTTCCTCGACCAGCACCACCAGCACGCCGCCGTCGGCTTCGAGCTTGACGTCCTTGAAGAAGCCGGTGGCATACAGCGCCTTGATGGCGGTGATCGATTTGTCGTCGTTGAAGGTCTCGCCGACCCGCACCGGCAGGTAGCTGAAGACCGTACCGGCTTCCGTACGCTGGATCCCTTCGACGCGGATGTCTTTGATGACGAAGGGCTCGATGGCCATGGCACTGCCGGCGCATAGCGCCAGGACAGCGGCGCCGATCAGGCTGCGGCGAAAGGAAGAGGAAGTAATACGGTCAGAATATAATTTCATTGGGGTTATTCAATGGCTAAATCAACGAACTACTTTTATATACAAAGCGAGCCTGTTACAGCAGCCGCGCGACGTCGTTAAACACCGCCAGCAGCATCAACGTCAGTAACAAGCCCATGCCCAGGCGCTGCGCAATCTCACCAAAACGCTCCGGCACAGAACGCCCAGTTAAAACTTCCAGCGAATAATACAGCAAATGCCCCCCATCTAGAACGGGAATTGGTAGCAAATTCATTACCCCCAAACTGATGCTGATGAAGGCGATGAAGCTCAAATAGCTGGCCGCGCCCATTCGTGCGGTCTGTCCGGCATAATCGGCGATGGTGATCGGGCCGGTGACGTTCTTCAGCGAGACTTCGCCGGTGATCATCTTGCCGATCATTTTGATCGTCATGGTGCAGGTCTCCCATACCCGCGCCACCGACTTGCCGACGGCCGCGATCGGGGATGATGGCACGCTGATCATATCCGGCTGCAGCTCGACGTAAGCGCTGATCTTACCGACTGTTACAGTTCCCTTGCCGGTTTTTGCCTGCTCGGCCTGGGGCACCATGGGCAGCACCAGCTGCTGGCCGGCGCGGCGCACCGCCACCTGCACCGTCTTGCCGGTTGAGGCGCGGATGATGTCGATGAAGGCGATGCCGTCGCCCACCGGCGTGCCGTCCACCGACAGCAACAGGTCGCCCTTGAGCAGGCCGGCGCGCGCGGCGGGGCCGCCGGGTATCACTTCCTGCACCACCGGCGCCGGACGGCCCACGCCCACACCGAGCTTGCCCGGTACGTCGCCTTCCAGGTCCAGCGTCGCCAACGCGTCGGCCGGCAGCACGAAACTGAAGCGGCCCTGCCCCACGCGTTCAATGGCGACGCGGGCTTCCTTCTTATCGATGGCGGCCTGGATCAGGTTCCAGCGCAGCTCGGACCACACGGCCACCGGCTGCTCGTTGACGGCGGTGACCACGTCGCCGCTGCGCAGGCCAGCGCTCCAGGCGGCGGTAGGGACGCTAGCTTCGCTGGCGCGCACGCTGATCTTGCTGGTCGGTTCTTCCACGCCGTGCATATACAGGCCGGCGAACAGCACGATCGCGATCAGGAAATTGGCCAGCGGGCCGGCGGCCACGATGGCGATGCGCTTCCACACATTCTGCCGGGTGAATTCGCGCTTGAGGTCTTCCGGCGACAGGCCACCCAGGTCGCCCTCGCGCGAGTCGAGCATCTTGACGTAGCCGCCCAGCGGCAGCGCCGACACCGCCCACTCGGTCTGGTCAGGCCCGAAACGGCGCGACCACACCACCTTGCCCATGCCGACCGAGAAGCGCAGCACCTTCACGCCGCACCAGCGCGCCACCAGGTAGTGCCCCAGTTCGTGGAAGATGATCAGGGAGCCCAGGCAGACGACAAATGCCAGCACGGTTTGCAGGAAGTTCATTTTGCCAGTCCGGCGATATAGGTCTCAGCGGCGGCGCGCGCCAGCGCATCCTGCGCCATGACGGCTTCGATGCTGTCGGCGGCGCCGTGCGGCAGCGCCTCCATCACATGCGCGCTCACGCGGTCGATCTGGCGGAAGCCGATCTTTAAATCGAGGAAGGCTTGCACGGCGATCTCGTTGGCCGCGTTCAGCAGCGCCGGCGCGGTGCCGCCGGCCTTGAGCGCCTCGAAGGCCAGCGCCAGGCAGGGGAAGCGGTTGAAGTCGGGACGCTCGAATTGCAGCGTGGCGATCTGCGTCAGGTCCAGCTGCGCCACGCCCGATTCGATGCGCTCCGGGTAGGCCAGCGCATGGGCGATCGGCGTGCGCATGTCGGGATTGCCCAACTGCGCCAGCACCGAACCGTCGACATACGACACCATCGAATGGATCACCGACTGCGGATGGATCACCACCTCGATCTGCTCGGCCGGCGCGCCGAACAACCAGTGCGCCTCGATCACTTCCAGACCCTTGTTCATCATGGTCGCGGAATCGACCGAGATCTTGCGGCCCATCGACCAGTTGGGGTGTTTGCAGGCCTGCTCCGGCGTCACCGCGTCGAGCGTGGCGACGTCGCGCGTCAGGAACGGGCCGCCGGAAGCGGTCAGCAGGATCTTGGCGATGCCGGCCTTGCGGTCGCGCACCGCCGGCACGCGGCCGCCGAACTGCGGCATGCCCTGGAAGATCGCATTGTGTTCGCTGTCGATCGGCAGCAGCACCGCGCCCGCCGCGTGGGCGGCGTCGATGAACAGCTGGCCGGACATCACCAGCGCCTCCTTGTTGGCCAGCAGGACCTTCTTGCCGGCGCGGGCCGCGGCCAGCGTCGGCGCCAGGCCAGCGGCGCCGACGATGGCGGCCATCACGCTGTCGACTTCCGGCGCGCTGGCGATGCTGCACAGCGCCGCCTCGCCATATTCCACTTCGGTGTTGACGCCGGCGGCGCGCAGCAGCGCCGTCAGCGCGCCGGCGCCGGCGGCCGTGCCGACCACCGCGCGCGCGGGACGGAACTGGATGCACTGGGCCGCCAGTTCTTCGACCCGGCTATGCGCCGACAGGGCGTAGACCGAATAGCGCTCGGGGTGACGGGCGAGCACATCCAGCGTGGACACGCCGATCGAACCGGTGGCGCCAAGGATGGTGATGCGTTGCATAGTTATTCTTTCAGAACCAGGAGCCGATCAGCGCGGCCAGCGGCAGGACCGGGATCAAGGCGTCGATACGGTCAAGCACGCCGCCGTGGCCCGGCAGCAGGTTGCTGCTGTCCTTGATGGCGGCGCGGCGCTTGAGTTGGGATTCGAACAGGTCGCCGATCACCGACGCGGCGACGATCAGCAGCAGCACCAGCAGGGCCAGGGCCCAGCCGAAGCGCGCCTGCAATTGGAAGGCGAAGGTGTCCTGCAGCCACGGCTGGCCGGCGGCCAGCAGCACGCTGATCGAGGCGATGGCCAGCACGGCGATGCCGCCGCCGATCGCGCCTTCCCAGGATTTGCCCGGCGAGATCGACGGCGCCAGCTTGCGCTTGCCGAAGGCCTTGCCGGAGAAGTAGGCGCCGACGTCGGCGATCCACACCAGCGCCATCACCGACAGCAGGTACAGCGCCGAGTGCTGGTACAGGCTGACGATGGCGAAGAAGCAGGCGAAGATGGCGAAACTGAAGGTGATCGCCAGCGACCAGTTGGCCGCGCCGGCCAGCGGCGGCAGGCCCAGGCCCAGCGACGGCGCATAGCGGATCAGCCACAGCAGGCAGGCCGCGCCGTACAGCGCGTTGAGCGCGCCCGGCTTGCCCGAATGCTGCAGCAGGAACACGAACAGCACCGCGCCGGCGATGCCGACCACGCGCGCGCGCATGGCGGACAGGCCGAACAGGCGGGCGCCCTCCCACATCGCGGCGCCCAGGAACAGCGTGACAACGACGGCAAACGCTGGGAAATAGTTGAAGAACAGGACCGGCAGCAACACCGCCAGCAAGACCACAGCGGTAATAATCCTCGTTTTCAGCATCAGCTTTTCTTTTCCGCCAGTTGCGCGCCGGTGCGGCCGAAGCGGCGCTCCCGATGCTGGTAGGAGGCAATCGCCTCGTCGAGGCTCTCGATCGAGAAATCGGGCCAGTAGGTATCGGTGAAGAACAGTTCGGTGTAGGCGAGCTGCCACAACAGGAAATTGGAGATGCGCTGCTCGCCGCCGGTGCGGATGAACAGGTCGGGCTCGGGCGCGTAAGCCATCGCCAGGTGCGGCGCCAGCTGCTCTTCCGTGAAGTTGGTGGCGCCGGGGTGGGCTTGCACCATCTGGCCGACCGCCTGCATGATGTCCCAGCGGCCGCCGTAGTTGAAGCAGACCGTCAGCGTCATGCGGGTGTTGCCGGCGGTCTTGCGCTCGGCGGCGGCGATCATGCCGCGCAGCTTTTCGTCGGCGCGGCCGAGCTCGCCGACCACGCGCAGGCGGATGTTATTGGCGTGCAGCTTGGAGACCTCGCGTTCGAGCGCCGTCACGAACAGGCGCATCAGCAGCGACACTTCCTCTTCCGGGCGGCGCCAGTTTTCGGAACTGAAGGCGAACAGGGTCAGGTACTCGACGCCGCGGCGGGCGCAGGCCTCGACCGAGGTGCGCACGGCGTCCACGCCCTTGACGTGGCCTGCCACGCGCGGCAGGTAGCGTTTGGTGGCCCAGCGGCCATTGCCATCCATGATGATCGCGACATGGCGCGGCACGGACGGTGCGTCTGGAACCTCAGTAGTCGAACTCGTATATTTCATGAAAACTTTGGTGCCAAAGTATAAAGTATTGCAGGTGTGACGCAAAAAGACAAGGCGCGGGGGGGGGGGGGGGGGGGGGGGGGGGGGGGGGGGGGGGGGGGGGGGGGGGGGGGGGGGGGGGGGGGGGGGGGGG